>JAZDOL010000056.1:0-20230 GCA_043798775.1 bacterium
GAAGATGGACCCATAGATTACCTTCCACAATATATTGAACGTGCTAAATTGCATTTTATTCCAGAAAACAAGGGACTTTGGACAAAAGAGGCATATAATGATAATTCATTCCAAAATGCTCGAATAAAACTTATTTTTGAAGCCGCTAAACAATATTCTCCAGAGGTATTTAAGGATTAAATTATTAATTATGAATTACTATATCAAAACAATATGGGGGCCATGGGCCGACCGTTATCCCGAAAAAGATAAAGGAGGCGTTATTTCATTTAATGAAAAGTTTCCATGGCAGGCAAAAAGATTCAAAGAATGTGACGGGTTTTTTCTATATGAAACTGGCCGTGAAGAAAACGACCGAATCGGATTTAAAACGATTTATGCCTACGGTCAAATCGCTGACAATCAAAAAGGGGAAGATTTGGAAATAACCCATACAGACACCGGTAAGGTGTGGGGTTGTAGGGTAAGGGTAAATATAAAAAGAGTAAGGAGTAAAGACGGGATACCAATCTCCCGATTAAGGAAATTGGGAATAAAACAATTTCAAGCTCAAGGTGGATTGATAAGAATTACCGATAAGCAATTTGTAACTCTGAAAAAAGAATTAGATAAGATACAAAATAAGTGACGAGAACAGTTCTCGATAATTTCCCACGGGGTCGGACCCCGTGGAGTTAAGAAATAAAATAAAATTATGAAAGACTTAACAATAAAAGAAGCTCAAAAGGTTGTTGATAAGTGGATTAAAACCATTGGGGTGAGATATTTTTCTGAACTTACGAATATGGCTATATTAATGGAAGAAGTGGGGGAAGTTGCCAGAATTTTTTCGAGAACCTATGGAGACCAGAGCTTTAAAAAATCTGACGAAAGTAAAGATTTAGCTGATGAATTGGCAGATGTCCTTTTTGTTTTGATTTGCCTTGCAAATCAAACCGGAGTTGATTTAACAGATGCTTTGCATAAAAATCTTGAGAAAAAGACAAAACGAGACAAAGACAGGCATAAAAATAATGTAAAACTGAAAAAATAGCTAACCCTCGACGGGCTCAGGGCAAAAATTTGGCCGGAATATCGGATAAGGTATATTTGTTTGCCACAAAAGTAAAATTGTGAAAAAGTATTCGTCAAATCGCGCGCAAAAAGGTAAAACCGCCTATCGGACTCCGGACCGGTTCATTTATAAATCGGCGCTGAAATTCGCGAAAATCAAGCACGGAATTAAAAAAACTTAGCCAGAAAATAAAAATTATGAAAATAGAAATCCAAAACAAAATATTCTTGTGGAGTGGACTAATAGCTTCAGTTTTACTTTTTCCTAAAAACTGTTTAGCTTCGGCTTTCATTAATATTGATCCTTGGGAGTTTACAAAGGGCGTCGGGGAGTGGACTTTGGCGTTTCTGGTAATGTTTTGGCCGTTATGGGTTATGTTTGGAGTATTATTGTTATTCAAGATAATCGTTGTAAGGATACTACCAGATTGGATTCATAAACTAAGGATTCAAAAAAAATTTAATAAAGCACAAGAATGGCATTCTGACAGAGATTTGCTTTATTGGTTAAAGGGAATGAAGCCATCGGAATTTGAAGAATACATCGCTGATTTATTTTCGAGGTTGGGTTTTAAAACAGAAGTTGTTGGTGGTGAATATGATAAGGGAGTTGATGTAATCGCCGAAAAAGACGGGATAAAACATTATATTCAGTGTAAAAAATACTATAGGTGGGAAGTTCGAGTTGGTGATGTCCGAGATTTCTATGGCAGTATCGCTGATTATTTAACTAATGGTAAAGGATATTTTATAACCACAAATAAATTTACCCTTGAGGCCGAAAAATTTGCCGAAGATAAACCAATTGAACTGATAGATAGCTTTAAGCTTATTAGTTACATCCGTCTATCCGACAAAAATCTAAGCCAAAAGAAATAACTAAAAATTAAACAAAAAAATTAAAGATAAAATTGTTATAATATGAAAAAAGATAATCAACAGTCGCAAATAATTATTTATAAAACCGAGGATGGGCGGATTAAACTTGATGTTCGTTTTGACGACGAAACAGTATGGCTTACCCAAAACGCTTTGGCAGAGCTTTTTCAGACAACTAAAAACAATATCAGTATCCATGTAAAAAACATTTTTCAAGAAGGCGAGTTGAGCCCAAACGCAACTGTTAAGGAATTCTTAACAGTTCAAAAAGTATGATATTTATTATCGAAATAGCTTAAAAAAGCCAAGTAGGGCGGATAAGGATTTTGAAAATTTTGCCAGTAAGGCCGTTAAGCTGATTGATAAGAGTAAAAAGAAGGATAAGAAATAAAACTATGGAAGGCAAAATATTAAAGATAAAATTGCCGCAATCAGTTATTAAGGATTTCTTAATAACTGCTTTGGATGAAGAAAATACAAGACAAAAAGAACAGGATAAAAATTATATTTCCGATTTTGATAGGGAGGTTAATAAGCTTTTAGAAAAAGGCGGGAACAAAAAATCAAATTATGGAAAACAATAAAATGATTCTTGATAATTGCAGTCAATTTTTAGATAAAATAATGCAAAGGATAGGGGAGTTGGAGATTGATGTATCAAAATTATTTATCGGAGGTTAAACCTCCGATTTGGAAATATGAAATTTAGCAAAACGACAAAATAATATCGTGGAAAATTAATCGATTAGTTATTAATAATCGGCAATTAATAATATGGTTAGACAATCAAAAAACAAAGCAGTCGCCATATTTGAAGACAAAAAAATCCGTCGAGTTTGGGACGACGAGAAAGAGCTTTGGTATTTTGCAATAATGGATGTTGTTGAAATTTTAACCGGAACAGATCGTCCAAGAAAATATTGGAATGATTTGAAAGCTAAGCTAAAAGTAGAAGGCAGTGGGGTGTCCGAAAAAATCGGACAACTGAAAATGCAAGCCACCGATGGAAAATATTACCTAACCGACACGGCGAATACGGAAACTAAGAGCATAATGTTAAAATAATTTTATGGTTAAAATCAAAAAAGAAAATCTGTTTTCCGCCACGGGCGGATCCGCCTTGGCGGAGATGATTGTCCGATATGCCGGGCGATGAAGGCGGCCCAAGAGCAGGGGCGGGAATTGACGCGGGAAGAGTTGGAAGAAGCGTTCAGGAAAGCGAAAGAAGGGGGAGCGGTTACCGGTGGAGAAATGTTTGAATAATTTTGCTCGTTTTGACTTTTCGTATTTTGCACACTATAATCACTATAGTGTGCAGAATATGAGTTTTCTGCTTAATATAAACTAAAAATATGCTAAAAGACACGGTTTTAAAGCAAAAAAGCGAAAAAGAGCGCCTTTTATCGCTTCCGTATGTAGAAAGAACAAAAAGCCGTTTTGCCAAAAAATGGCTTGATTCTGATCTGATAAAAGTGATTTTGGGTCCGAGACGGGCGGGTAAATCAGTATTCTCTTTGATGCTTCTGAAAGAACGGCCGTTCATGTATTTTAACTTTGACGACGAAATTATAGCTGACAATAAAGGAGTAATCCCCGAAGAATTAATGAAAGAATTACACGCCAACTACGGTGAAATAAAAACTATACATTTTGACGAAATTCAAAATTTGCCAAATTGGGAACTATTCATTAATCGTTTACATCGCGAGGGCTACAATTTAATCCTTACCGGTTCTAACGCTAAACTTTTAAGCCGTGAATTGGCAACCGCTCTGACTGGTCGGCATATACCGATAGAAATTTTACCATTTGATTTTAATGAGTTTTTGAATGCGAAAAATTATCAATTCAAAACAGAAGCCCTTTCTTTGCCCGAAGAAAAGGCCAAACTCTTGAGATTAATGGAAATATATCTTATAAGTGGCGGTTATCCGGAAGTTGTAGTTAAAAATCTTGATTCCAAGCAATACCTTAGTATTTTATTTGACTCTTTGTTGTTTAAGGATGTAGTAAAAAGGCACAATATTAGGTTTTCGGACAAAATAGACGGATTAGGTTCGTATTTGATAAATAACGTTGCCAGCTATTATAGTTTAAGAAAGCTTGCTAATATTTTAGATTTCAAAAGCGGGGTTACCATAGAGAAATATATTGGTTATTTGAAAGAGGCCTACATTGTATTTTCTTTAAGTCGTTATTCGGCTAAAGCAGGGGAACGACTTAAGTCGCCCCGTAAGATCTACGCAGTTGACAACGGATTAGTAACCGCGAAAGCAACCCAACACTCGCCGGACTTTGGGCATTTGATGGAGAATCTGGTTTTTGACGAATTAATAAAAAAAGAGATAGAACCCAATCGCGATTTGTTTTATTATAAAACCCGCAATAATCGCGAAGTTGATTTTGCCATAAAGAAGGGGACGGCGATAACCGATTTGATACAGGTATCATATCGCGCTATTAATCAAGAAGCCGAACAAAGAGAAACAAAAGCTCTTCTTGAAGCGGCGGGGGAGTTGGGGACAAAAAAACTTTCTATTCTTACGTGGGATGAAAAAAAACAAATACAAAAGGAAGGTAAAGTAATTGATTTTGTGCCTCTTTGGGAATGGCTCTGCAAGGACTTTGTTTAAGCGGATCCGCCTTGGCGGAGATGATTGTCCGATATGCCGGGCGATGAAGGCGGCCCAAGAGCAGGGGCGGGAATTGACGCGGGAAGAGTTGGAAGAAGCGTTCAGGAAAGCGAAAGAAGGGGGAGCGATTACCGGCGGAAATTTGATTTTTACGAGGAATGGGGTAAAGTAATTAATCAAGCAAAAGTGTCGCCTTTAAAAGCATAAATTCTTTTGCTAAACTATGGCTATCGCAAATTTCTTTGTTATCGGCTTGGCGATCGTAATATCGTTGGCTTTTTGAATTTTTAGGGAGAATATTATGATAAAGTCGAGTGGAAAGTAAATTAAATATTTGTTTAAAGGTGTTTCACTCAACGGGCATTAAACCCCGCCGAAGAACCAAAGGAGTAACCTCCTTTGGAATCCTCATTATTTAGTTCCCCGCGGCAAGCCGCGAGGTATACCAAATAATAAAAAAGATAAAAATAGAATCAAAAATATGGACGAAATAAAAAATAGCGACAAAGCATCCGTTTTTGATATCGCAAAAAACATCGCCAAGATAAGGGACGATTTTCCGGTTCTTAATCAGAAAGTTTACGGGAAGCCTCTTGTCTATTTTGATAACGGCGCTACCACCCAGAAGCCCAGAATTGTCATCGATACGGTCAATAAACTGCATCTGGAATCTAACAGCAATGTTCATCGGGGGATTCATTATTTGAGCGACCAGATGACGAAAATGTACGAAGATGCCAGACAAAAGATCCAAAACTATCTTAATGCTAAGAATTATTACGAAATAATTTTGACCAAAGGCGTTACCGACGCCATTAACGCCGTTGCTTTTTCTTTCGGAGAAGCATATGTCAAAGAGAACGACGAGATTATCGTTTCCGAAATGGAACATCACAGCAATATTGTTCCCTGGCAGATAATGTGCGAAAGAAAAGGCGCCAAGTTGAGGGTAATTCCTATTAACGATAAAGGCGAATTATTGCTGGATGAATATAAAAAATTAATCAATCCCCGGACAAAACTGGTGGCCGTTGTCCATATTTCAAATTCCCTTGGCACCATTAATCCGGTCAAGGAGATCGTAGCGATCGCCCACGAAAATAATATCCCTGTTTTAATCGACGGAGCCCAGGCGATTCAGCATCAAACCATTGATGTTCAAGACATAGATTGCGATTTTTACGCTTTTTCGGGGCATAAGATATATGGGCCGACGGGAACGGGAGTTTTATACGGAAAAGAGCGCTGGCTGAAAGAAATGCCTCCTTATCAGGGCGGAGGAGATATGATTGACCGGGTAAAGTTCGAACATACCACTTATGCCGAGCTGCCGTTTAAATTCGAAGCCGGCACCCCTAACTATATCGGCGCTATCGGATTGGGGATGGCATTGGATTATTTAATAGGCATAGGATTAAACAATATCCAGGATTACGAGAAAAAACTATTAGATTACGGAACAAACAAAATTACCGGCTTAGGTGGATTAAAATTATACGGTACCGCTGGAAAGAAAACTTGTATTTTCTCTTTTTTATTGAACAATATTCCCGCCTATGATACCGGAATAATTTTAGATAAAATGAGCATTGCCGTACGCACCGGCCATTTCTGTACCCAGCCTCTTTGGGATCATTTTAAAGTCGAGGGTGCCATTAGGGCATCTTTGACTTTTTATAATACCCTGGAAGAAATAGATTACTTTTGTGAATCGCTGAAGGAAATTCAAAAAATGTTCGAGTAAGGAATAAGAAATATATAAAACCATATAAGGCAAGTAAAATGACCATACAAGAAATACAGGAAGAAATAATTAACGAATTTAAAATTTTTGACAACTGGATAGATAAATATAAATATCTGATTAAATTAGGAAAAGATTTATCTCCAATGGATTTGAAATATATAAAAAAAGACTATTTGGTTAAAGATTGCCAAATAACAACCTGGTCTCGTTCAATATTTAAAAATGGAAAGGTTTTCTATGATATTGATAGCAGTTCTATAATAATAAAAGGGATGATTGTTTTATTAAAAAGAATTCTATCTGGCCAAAAACCGAAAGACATTAAAAACGCGGACCTTTATTTTATCGATAAAGCAGGACTAAGAGAAAGTTGCTCGCCTGCCCGTATAAATGACTTTTGGAAACTAGTAAATCAACTGAAATTAGATGCCACTTTGTATGTAGGAAAACAGAAAGACGTTTTAAAACCTGCCAATAATTTATGAAAACTAACGAATTAGATGTTCTTGATAGTATAGGCAATACCCCTTTAATTAAAATTAGCAATATTTACGCCAAGCTTGAGACAACCAATCCAACCGGCAGCGTCAAAGACCGGATGGTTTGGTATATGGTAAAAAGGGCTGAAGAGCGGCAGGAATTGAAACCGGGTGATAAAATAATAGAAGCGACCTCCGGTAATACGGGAATTTCTTTGGCAATGATTTCCGCGATAAGGGGTTACAACTTTATCGCCGTTATGCCCGAATCGATGAGTATGGAGAGAAGAAAAATGATAGAACTTTTTGGTGGCAAAATCATTCTAACTCCGGCCGAAGACGATATGATGGGCGCGATTAAAAAATATAACGAGCTGGCAAGGAAAAATAAGAACGCCTGGCTGCCAAAACAATTCGAAAATCCGGACAATATCGCCGCCCTTAAAAAAGGACTGGGAAAAGAGATTATAAAACAAATGAAGGGCAAAATTGACGCCTTTGTTGCCGGCGTGGGAACAGGAGGAACTCTTATCGGCGTTGCCCGGGCCTTAAAAGAAATAAGTTCCAAGGCAAAAATTATTGCCGTTGAACCCGAAGAGTCGGCTGTTTTGTCCGGCAAAAAAGCCGGTTCGCACATGATCCAGGGGATAGGGGAAGGGTTTATCCCAAAAATAGTAAAAGAAAATATAAACTTGATTGACGAAGTAATCACCGTAAAAAGCCGGGAAGCTATTGAAATGAAAGATAAACTGGCAAAGAAATTCGGAATCTTGGTTGGAATCAGTTCCGGCGCTAATGTTTTAGCAGCGCAAGAAATAGAAAGAAGATATGGATGTAAAAGAATAGTCACAATTTTGCCGGACAGGGGAGAAAGATATCTAAAGGAATAAAAAATTCGACTTTTAAAAAGAAAAGATTAGAATAATACATATTGCTTGAATTATTAACTTATTAAGCACTATTTTTTATGCAACAACGCCTAATTTATGACAAATCTTTGAGATTTTCTAAGATCGTTTATGGAATTTTAGCCTTAGTTGCTTTCTTAGTTCAAAATCCCTGGTTGGTTTTGGTAACTAGTATCTTTATGGCCTTTGGAGCTATTTCAGTAAACTACAATTTTCCTTATCAGTTTCACTCTTGGGTTTTGAGAAAAATGTTAAAAGATAAATCAGAGCCAATCAAAAAAGAATTAGAAGAATTAAGTTTTACCTTTGCGATGGGAGGAAGCTTTCTTTTGGTTGGCTTTTTGCTTTTATATTTTGGAAAATTTGTTAATTTTGCCTGGATTTTGATTTTAATAATGGCTTTGTTAATGCTTTTGGGTGGTTTTACTGATGTTTGTGTAGCTTCTTTAATGTATGCTTTTTTAAAAAAGATTTTTAAGAAGTAAGAACCTTTCGCTTCGCTCAAGAACCTTGTTTCGCTGTCGCGAAATAAAAACCTTTCGCTTTGCTCAAGAACCTTGATTCGCTATCGTATAGTCATATAATTTTGAATTAAGTAATGGAAAAAGGTGAAAAAATTCAGAAAGAAGAAGCGGGAGATTTTGGATATGTTAATGAAAATTGCTGGTTGGCCAAAAATCTTAATTACCCTCCGTATGGGCGTTGCCAATATTGCCAATCAAAATTCCGTAATTGTCTGTTTTTGCATTATCAAACAATCAGTTTGATTTTAGTCTTTTTTTTCTTCACCCTTTCTTTTTTAATTGGAGGGAGTATTTCAGAGTTAGTAGTTATCTCTGTTTTTACTTTGGTCATTGTTTATGGTTACTTTTTCAACAAAAGCACGGACAAAATTATTCAAGCTAATTTTACCGAAAGAAAAGCCAAAGAGGCGTTAGAGAAATTGTCCGGAAGGCTTGAAGTAAAAGTAGGCGAGCAGACTAAAGAATTGAGAATGGCCTACGAAGAACTGAAGAAACTGGATCAAGCCAAAACTGAATTCGTTTCTATGGCTTCGCATCAGTTAAGAACGCCGTTATCGGCAATCAAGGGTTATGCTTCAATGCTTTTTGAGGGCAGTTACGGCAAACTCGAACCAAAGCAAGAGGAAAAACTAAAGAACATTCTGATAAGCAACGAACGTTTGATTGGTTTAGTTAACGATCTCTTGGATATTTCTAAAATGGACTTGGGAAAGATGGAACTAAACACGAGCGTTTTTCAACTGGAAGAATTGGTAAATGATTGCTGTCAGGAGATAATGCCTTTGGCAAAAGAGAAGGGATTAAAGTTTACTTGGGAAAAACCGGTAGATCTCTTGCCAATGATAGAAGCAGACGAATTAAAGATTAAAGAAGTAGTTAGTAATCTTTTAGATAATAGCGTTCAGTACACCCGGACCGGTAAGATTATTGTTAAATTGGAAAAAATCAGCTCTTCCTTGAAGTTATCTATTAAAGACACTGGCGAAGGGGTAACCAAAGAAGACGCGGAGAAGCTTTTCCAGACCTTTGGCCGGGGCACGGCCGGCATCAACACCTTTATCGAAGGCACCGGACTAGGTCTAATGGTTGCCAAAAGATTCGTTGATCTTCACAATGGCAAACTTTGGGTTGAATCCGAAGGCGCGGGCAAAGGCTCAACGTTTTATTTGGAATTGCCGATAACGCATACGAACAAGTAAATTTAATTTTTACGCAAAAAATTACCCGTTAAAAAATAGACTTCTAAAACGATATATCGTTTTGAAACATTCACTTCCACGCAAGAACCATCGATACGGGGATCTCTTCCTCAAAAGTACCTGATGGGTTATAGCTGATTAAAGTATTTCTTAGATCTTGTTCAAAATTTTCTACAGAACTTCCAAGTAGTTTTCGTGAACAGAATGATGTTGAATACAGATAGCCCAGCAAAGTGTTAATATCCCATAAATATCTATAGCTAAGAATTTCTTTCTCAACGCGCGGGAAGAAGTCGGCTAGTAAGTCTTCAAAGCATTCTTGTGGCGGCTTATATATTCCTTCTCTAGTGCGTCTTTCTTCGCCTAACCATTTCTTGATAATTGAAACAACAAGAGCTTGCCACTGTTCGGGACCATTCCAGATACTCCTCCCATTAATTATGGCAATCCCTCCACCAGAACAGAGATTATTACAAGCCTTTGTTAGTACTAATCTTCTATCCATCCAATGAAACGCATTTCCGATAACAACCAGCCTAAAAGTTCCCAAGTTTCCCACAATATCTTCGGCTCTTTCCTCGAACCATTGGATGTTTGTCGCTCCCAATTCCTTATCCTTTTTTCTTCCCTCGTTTAGCATATCCGCGTCATTGTCAACGGCGTATACTCTTTCGAAGTACTGATGTAGGGGAATGGCAAGTTCACCCGTACCACACCCTAGGTCCACGAGATTTCCGATACCATCCAAATGAAATCTCTCAACAAGCCGCCGAAACACTTGTTGTGGATACGGCGGACGATACTTAGCATAATACCAAGCAGTACCCTCGAAGAGAAACCTCTCGCCACCGTTGTTTTTATTGTTTTTCTCCACCATTTGAGTTTGTCTCTTACTAAGTTACTAACCCCGATAAATTGGAACGACAAAGATGCTCGCTTGAGAAATCACCAGCCGCAGGGACATTAAAACGGTCAGGACCACACAACGTGGACTCGTAACGGTTCAGTAGTCCTTAAGTCCTTGTATAGGTCCTATTTATCGTTTATTTCCGGCCGAGTCAATATCCAGTTTTATACCCATCTCTTAGCAACTATTGACGTATTCTAAAAATTAGTCCAGAAATAATAATAGGCTAAAGTAATAATGGACTTGCTTCCAGCTATTAAAATACTATATGATACCATGGAAAATAGAAATTTAATATGCAAAAAGATGGTTATGTGTTGGTATTTAAACCGACCATTCCGGATACTAATGGAAATATAAAAGGAAACATAGACGCGGATCTTGTTTTACAGGCGATGATTGATTTTTCGAATTACGATCAAGCAGTCATTATTTCAAGCGATGGGGATTTTTATTCGTTGGTAAAATATCTTTATCAAAAAAATAAACTGCTTCTTGTGATGAGTTCTTATATTAAAACCTGCTCAATTCTCTTGAAAAAAGAGGCGAAAGAAAAAATTGTTTTCATGGATAATCTAAGAAAAAAGCTTGAATACAAATGAAAAAGCACTGCCAAGGGACGAAACCCAAAGAAGTGCTTTCTCTTGTGGATGTATAAAGAATACCATAATCAATTACAAAAGGTCAATAGTTCGTAAATACACAAGAAATATATGGAAACCCGCCTATTCCGGCGTTTATGGACTTATAGAATTAAAAAAGAATAATTAATAATTATCTTTATTAGTGGAGATTAATGGAATATTAATTATGAAAAAAGTGTTTGTTTCCGGATGTTTTGATATTTTACATGCCGGCCATATTCAATTTTTTGAAGATGCTAAGGCGTTAGGAGATCATCTCACTGTTTGTTTTGCCAGCGATGAGGTTTTAAAGCTTGCCAAGAAGCGCATGCCTTCCATTCCGGAAGATAACAAAGCGGTGATTCTAAGATCTCTTAGGTGCGTAGACGAGGTGGTTATGAGTTCAAATCTTGATCCGGTCTTTGATTTCGTTGATCATATAAAAAGAATCAAACCAGATATTGTTGCGGTAACTGAAGACGATACCCATGCCGAAGAAAAAAAGAAATATTTTGAAAAATACGGAATTAAGATAGTTGTTTTAGCGAAACGCAATTACCATACAAAGACATCAACAAGCAATATTATCGCCGATATTAAAAAGAATACAATGCAAGAGAATAGTATGAATATAGAAAAAATATGACCTGGATAATATTCGCATTTGGATCAGTTCTTTTATATACTTGCGTTAATCTGTTACAGAAAAGAATGGCGGTGGAGAGCAAGTATCCGCGAGCAATGGCAATTTTATTCAATGGTATTGCCGGATTGTTTGCCCTTTTAATCTTTGCTTTAACTGATTCTTTCAAAAATTTTAATCTTCCCTCTGATTCAAGGGCATGGATTGCTTTGGCAATTGCCTCTTTTTGTTATGCAATGTATGTGCGAGGAAGATTTGTGGCCGCCAAACTTTTAGACGCGTCTGTTCTGGCTACGGTAACGAACATAAGCGTTCTTGTGGCTTTTATTGGTTCAATTTTTCTTTATTCCGAATCTCTCACTGCGAACAAAGCTCTAGGCGGAATTTTAATTCTTGGCGCGTTATTTTTGGTTTCCTTCAATAATAACAAAGCAAAAAAGTTATCAGTAAGGGGGTTGCTTATTGCCACCCTAATAAGCGTAATATTAGGAATTGCATGGATGTTGGATAAGTTAGGCGTTCAATATTTTAACGCCAACACTTATAATATATTTGTTTGGATAATTCCGAATATCTTTATATATCTTCCATATATCAGACCCGATAATATTAAATCAGAGTGGCATATTGGTTCTTGGAAGATTGTTTTACTTGCCGGGTTAAGCGTCGTTGGATATCTATTGCAATTAAAATCATTAGAGTTGACCGAAGCGACAAAGGTGATCCCAATTCTTCAAATGTCAACTATTTTTACGGTATTTATGGGAATAATCTTGCTGAAAGAAAGAGATAATATTGCGATGAAAGTTATCGCCGGAATCATGGCAATGGCCGGCGCTTATCTTTTGATTTAGCTATGTTTTTAAAACTTTATTCTATTCAAATATGACGCGGTAACAGTCCGTGTTGTTTTTATTGTCATTATTATTGACTACTTACTTAATCCGATATAATCTAATCGCACAGGACACCTCTTACTTGGGAAGAAGTAAGAGGAAAGTTCAGAGGTCGAATCTGTTTGGGGGGCATGTTCGACCTTTTGTTATAATTTTGGTAAAATACAGGATAATATAATCAAAAAATATGAATAATACATACACTTGGTATCAAGCATTAATCAAACCGTTGTGGGCGCCACCGAGTTGGTTATTTGGACCAGTGTGGACTGTCTTATACGCAGTAATTATTATATCTTTTGGATTTGTATTGTATAAGGCGTTTAATGGCAAGTTGCCATGGATTATCGCTTTGCCGTTTATTCTCAATCTGCTATTTAATATTGCCTTTACGCCATTACAATTTGGACTAAGAAACAATCTGTTAGCGGCGATTGATATTATATTTGTTTTGACAACGCTTATTTGGTCTTTTATCGCTATTTGGCCGCAGATGCGATGGGTGGTTTATGTCAATATTCCGTATTTATTGTGGGTATCTTTCGCCACTGTTTTACAAATAACGGTTACTTGGTTGAATAAATAATTAGGGAAAATACGTAAATGGTTTAGAGATAGCGATAAATGATTTTGTTCGCTCGATCACTCTGTCCGATTAGGGCGTTATATTAACAATTATAATGGCCGGTATTAAAAAACAATTTTTGGAGTTTATCAAAGCGTCGAAAGACGCGCTGGTTTTGGCGTTCAAGATGGAGCCAAAATATATCTTCCTGTATTATTTGACGGCCTTCATTGGCGGGTTGGTGCCGGTTATTTATGCGTTTTTCTTTAGATTGGTTATCGATTCCCTTGTTAAAGGCGGGGCGGTAATAAACACTCCGGTCCCCATTCTTTATTTAGGTTTATATTTTCTCTTCCTTTATTTCAGCTCATCAATCTATTGGGGGGTAAACGCCAGCTATGTTGATTATCTATTGAGAAACCGTCTTCAAATGGGCTTGATGCAGAGGTTTCTAGCCAAAACTTCCACGCTGGACATGGTTTATTTGGACGATTCCGATACTCAAATTTACATTGCCAAAGTAAGAGAAAGCTATCAGTGGAAGATACCGGATTTCATTAGAAATTGGTCATACTTATTTAGAAGCTTAATCGGAATCATTTCCGCATTTATTGCTCTTTCTCCTTTTGGCGTCGTGGCACCGGCTCTTGTTCTTGCTTTCGCTATTCCCAGGTCGTATTTCCGGGTCAGGCATGGAAATTTTGTTTGGTCGATGTTCGGCTCGGGAGCGCCGGAAGACGGTAAAAAGCAATTTAAAGGAGCTACAAATTATTACCAAGGATTATACGATTGAATACGGCTTTCAGTTGTTCGAGAAAACAGATAATAAAAAGATAAAGAAAATACGTTTTGACTATTTTCACGTAAAGGACAGTCCAAAGAGTGATTTAGACATTACTTTCGACGAGGCATTTATAGACAACATTAGACAGATTATTTCCGAACTTTCTAAAGAATACAAGTGGCTTAAATTCGGAAAGATAAAAAATGCTTAAGTTAACGCTTTTGGCCATTAATGTCATTAACTAAGAGGTAGGCGGAGTTATTATCGCTCATTACCCGCAGTAGAACTAAAAACTCTTTGCCGAATGTTTTGATAATTTTGTTTATCAAGACATCGGTTTTTCCAAGAAAATGCGCTTGATAAAAAGCTCTGACCGCTTTTTGATTTAATGTGCTATCATTCCCTCCAAATATGGCAGCTGCAACGGAATAAAGCACCTTTCTTTGGGGGTAGTACGGAAAACGAACAAAGGAGCCGTCATCTGCAACATGCATTATTTCGTCGGTTTCGCCAATCATTTCTCTTATGGCGATTTTTTCTTTTGCCTTAATTGTTTCGGGTGAATTTTGCCGTGCCTTTTCTTCTTTTAACAGGTAGCACCAATCAACAATAGAATTAAAATATTGTTTTTGAATATCACTAACAACCGCCTCGGCTAAGCCAAGGAAGCTGTGACAACAGCCGTTTTCCGGCCTTTTATTGTCGTAAATATCAATAGCGATACCTTTCTGGGACGGCGAGAAGGTATTTCCCTCGGCGACAAAAGAAAGATAACTTTTAAGGTGGATGATTTCGTGAAAAATAGTGGCGGCTCGAATATACGGGCTTGCCGTAGCGTTAGCGTTTATAAGTATCGATTGTTGATTGGCCAGGTATATGCCCCTGGTATCTTGTTCGTTATGTTTTTTTATAAACTCGGTTTCCGGCAAAATATGAATATTATCGGCCGATACGTCAAACGGCTTTCCGCCGCAAGAAAGAATTAGTTCGCCGGTAATATTGTTTGCCGCTTTTATCGCCTGAATATCGATGTTGTCTTTCGCGATTTCTTTTTCAAAACGAGGTTGGTTATTAAAATTATCCAAAATCTTATTAATTATCGCTTTTTTGCCGGCTAAGAATATTTTCCCTTGGACTATCGGGTCGGGCCGTAAAAGTTTTTTATCGTCTTTCATAATTTCTGTAACGGTTAATTAATTATGGCAGAAAATAACGCAGATGATATTTTCAAACTGCTCATAATGTCATTATACAGGATATCGGGATAAAGTTATAAGTGATAATTATGGCGTTCGGGGTTTTGTTTTTACCTACGGGGTCAGACCCCGTAGGTAAAATATTTGGTGGATGGGGTGAAAACTGATAGAATAGTACAAATGCCGCCGTTTTACAAATTGCCATTACTTATTTAAATAAATAGTTGATAACATATTTTACCGAACAATCTTATGTTTAGAAAAGGTGAATTTATCGGCGACGGATCAGAGAAACAGGTATACGAAAACCTCGATGATCCAGAAACAGTAATCGCCGAAATAGACGATAGTGCTATTAGAAATAACAGGCAATTAAAAAGCGCTTATTATTTACAGAAAATAAGGCATTGTTTGTTTCCTGATAATTTTCCTGATATACACGTTGTCTTTCGGGCCGAAAAAAATATACTTGTTTCTGAAAAAATTAAGACTGAACCCGGTCATAGGGCTCATTATCTTCCGTCTTGGAAAAAAACATCTGAATCTAGTAGATTAGAAAACAGATATTTTTCTGATATAGAAAAAGATCCGCGAAGAGACGAGCTGGAACAAGCCTTTAAGGAAGCAGGGCTATTTGTTGATATCACTACATATAATTATTCTCACGATTCCAAGGGAAATATAGTTAACCTAGATATAGAAACCGGGTGGGATTATTACGCGGAGAAAATAGCGGCATTCTTTAAGCCAGAAAAAGTCCGAGTGGCAATTGATAAAATACCTGACGAAATAACCAAAAGAAGAGCTAGTCATTATTTAGATCGTTTGGAACAATTACTTACTGAAGAAAAACAATCTTCAAACGATACGGTAAATAAATAACTATTATGTCTAGACTATGACAAAAATAATTCTGGCAACAACATCGCCATACCGAATTGAGGCATTTAAATTTTTGGGAATTAATTTTGTAGCGGAAGGAAGCAAGGTTGATGAGTCTCTGGTTGAAAGAACCGATCCTGAAAAACTGGTAAGCGTATTGTCTAAGATGAAAGCCGAGGCTGTTAGTAAAAACCACAGCGACGCGACTGTTATCGGCATGGATTCTGTCGGTTGTTTTAATGGTAAAATATTAGAGAAGCCTAAATCAAGAGAAGAGGGGTTTGCGAGATTGGTCTCCCTTTCAGAAAACTGTTTTCAGTTTTATACCGGAATATATATGATAAACACGGCAGATAAAAAAGAGTTATCACGGGTTGTGATAACCGATGCGTGCTTTAGAAAAATCAATGAATCGGAAATAAATCAATATTTAAACGAAGATCCAAATTTTATGACCTATGCCTTGGGCTTTGACTCGCTTGGCCACTTCAGTTCAACATTTATCTCAAAAATAGAGGGGAGTTATAATAATGTCTTAAGAGGAATACCTCTCGAAGTAATAGTCGAGATGCTTTATAATATGGGATACAAAACAAATAAACGAGCATAGGGTAAGAGGATTTTATTTATCGACCAAAAAATCTGATTATGGAAAATATGCCAATTAGCCAAATTGATAAATTTTTTAACCCGCAAAACATTGCCGTTATTGGCGCGAATAATCGCGAAGATAGCGCCGGTTTTTCGATATTTAAGAACATTAAAAGCAGTTTTAAGGGTAAGGTATATCCCGTAAATAACAGCGCCGATATTATCCAAGGAGAAAAAGCATATCCGTCGGTTAGTCAATTGCCGGAAAAAATTGACTTGGCGATTATCGCCACCCCGGCACCGACAGTTCTTGGTTTGGTTGAAGAATGCGGAAAAGCGGGGATTGGCAGTGTTGTAATTATTTCCTCCGGATTCCTGGAAGCCGGAGATAGTGGAAAAGAATTATTTAAACAAATTAAGTCAGTAGGAAATAAATATGGGATAAAAATCCTTGGCCCGAATTGTCTTGGATTTATCAATCCCCAAATATCTCTTAATGCCAGCTTTGCTCCCTCGATGCCTAATAACGGGGGAATTGCTTTTATTTCCCAAAGCGGCGCATTATGCAATACGTTTCTTGACTGGTCCATCAATGACCGCATCGGATACAGCTATTTCGTGTCCATCGGTTCGATGGTTGATGTTGGTTTTGATGAGTTAATTGATTACTTCAACGGCCGGCCGGAAGTGAATAGCATTCTTTTGTATATGGAGTCGGTTAATGATGCGAAAAAATTTATGGAAGCAGTTCGGAATTTCAGCCGAAAAAAACCGATTGTGGTACTGAAGGCCGGCATCGGAATTCAGGGCGCTAAAGCAGTGGCTTCGCATACGGGAACGATTGCCGGTGATGATCGGATATTCGATGCGGTATTCAAGGAAATCGGGGCAATTCGCGTTAATACTATCAGCGAATTATATAATTATGCGAAAATATTAAATCGGTACAAGGAGGCGTCAGGAAACCGTCTGGTAATTGTTACCAATGCCGGAGGACCGGCGGTAATCGCCACCGATTATTTAATCGGCCACGGAGGTAATTTGGCGGAGATCTCCAGTGAAGACATAAAAGAGCTCAACAAAACAATGCCGCCCGCCTGGAGCAAGGGAAATCCAATCGATATTCTGGGAGACGCCGGACCGCGCCATTACCAAAGCGCCGTTGAGATGTGTTTAAAAAATCCGGATGTCGACGGAATAATGCTAATTCTTACTCCGCAGGCAATAACCGACACCGAGGGGATTGCCAAAGCGATTATTAGTCTGCCTAAGATAGAGACTAAACCGGTATTCGCTTCTTTCATGGGCGAGCATTTGGTCAGAAGAGGTGTGGATATTCTTCTTGAAAGCGGAATACCTGTATTTCGTACGCCGGAGCAGGCAATAAGGTGTTTCTTGGGGCTTCAAGAGTGGCAAAATAATTCAGCAAAAGCAAGTGATTTCTATAAAACGGATGCTTTAGCAGAAAGCCACCACGACAAACATATCGCAGAGAAAATTATCAGCGATTATAAACAAAAACAGCAATTCATAATTACCGGAGGCAATACATTAAATCTTATCGCCAGCTACGGAATGCCGGTTAATCCTATGTATAAAGTTAAGACTAAGAAAGAGGCAATAAAAATTGCCGATAAAATAGGGTATCCGGTTGCCATGAAGGTTGAGGTTGAGGGATTATTGCATAAAACCGACATTGGCGGCGTACGATTAAATATCCAAGACGCAAAAGAAGTCGGACGGATCTTTAATAAATTATCCGAAAATTCAGAAAAAATCGGCGTCGTAAAGGGGATAACAATCGAGAAAATGATAACGAAGAAATATGAATTATTTGTCGGTTTTAAAAAAGATTCTTTATTCGGGCCGGTTATTGTATTCGGGACGGGCGGGGTGGGCGTTGAAGTATATAACGATACGGCAATCGGGTTATTGCCGATTAATATGGCATCAGCCGGACGCTTAATTGATAAAACAAAAATCGGCACCCTGCTAAAGGGTTATCGCAACCAGAAAAGCGCCGATATTCAATCGATCAAATCAGCCCTTGTTAATCTGTCTTGTCTGATAATGGATTTTCCGCAGATTAAAGAAGTTGATATCAATCCGTTATTCGCCGACGAGGATGGGGTTATTGCCGTCGATGCAAAAATCATCTTGGAAGAATAGACGTATTTTTTGGCACAACAGACGCATGAAAATCACTTTTTATGGCGCGGCGAATACGGTAACCGGATCAAAACATCTAATTGAAATCGGTGATTTTAAATTGCTTTTAGACTGCGGCCTGTATCAGGGAAAAAACATTGATGCCGATAAATTGAACAGCGCTCTCCCATTTAACGCGAAAGAAATTGACGCGGTTATTCTTTCCCATGCCCACCTTGACCATTGCGGAGCATTGCCATTATTGGTAAAAAATGGATATTTGGGAAAAATATACTCTACTGGAGCAACGAGAGATATCGCTCAATACATTATGACGGATAGCGCTTCAATACAAAAACACGAAGCCACCGAAAGAGGGGATAAGAAACAATCAATCACGCCAATTTATACCGAACAAGACGTTGAAGAGACGATGAGAAGGTTTATTATTACCCCTTATTATCGCGACTCTGGGAGATGGACGAAAATTAATGATAATATTAGTTTCAAATTTTATGACGCCGGACATATTCTTGGGTCAGCGGTAACTCTGTTGAAAGTTAACGACAGTGGCGCGCTAAAAACTTTGGCATATACCGGTGATTTGGGAAGACCGTTTTTGCCAATCCTGCGAGCGCCGGAATTTATCGAAGAGGCGGTTGACGATTTGGTAATGGAATGTACCTATGGCGACAAAAGTCATCGGCCGTTTGACGATGTGTTGAACGAACTAAAATCGATAATCTCTTCCGCGGTCAGTAAAAAAAGCAAAATTATCATTCCCGCTTTTTCCGTTGGCAGAACCCAAGAAATTGTCTACATCCTTCACAAACTAACCAACGAGAGAGCAATCCCGGCCTTACCGATATTTGTAGATAGCCCGACGGGAAGAAATGTTACCGCTATTTTTCCAAGATATATCAAGGATTTTGACGAAGAATATTGGCGGGACTTTGGCAAAAAAAACAAATCAGCTTTTCAATTTACGAATTTAAAATATATCAAATCACACAAGGAATCATTGGGGCTTAGTCGGAAGTCGGGGCCATTGATAATAATATCCTCGTCGGGAATGGCGGAAGGGGGGAGAGTTGTTTATCATCTGAAAAATAATATTGGCAATAGAAATAGCATTATTCTTATTACCGGCTATCAGGCAGAGGATACATTGGGAAGAAAAATACAAGAAGGAAATGATTTGGTGACAATTTTAGGCGAAAATTATCCGGTAAGGGCAAAAATAATTACTTTAGACGAATTAAGCGCCCATGCCGGTCAGGATGATCTCATCTCTTTCATTAGAGGAGTTAAGAACCTTAAACGGTTATTTTTAGTTCATACCGAAAAAGCAAAGTCCGGTATTTTCAAAAATTTAGTTAACGAGAAGTATCCGTTAATTAATATTAGCGTGCCGTCGTCGGGTGAGGTTTATAATGTTTGATTGAAGGATGCGTAAAACCTTTACTAAAATCGTTCTCTATGTTCAAATAAAAACGAAAGGGGGCAATACATGCTTAAAGTCATAGGATGCCTTGCGTTTTGGGTCATCGTCGCCTTCATGGCGATAATGGCG
>JAZDOL010000067.1:0-3539 GCA_043798775.1 bacterium
GACATAATTAATTTGTGGGTGGCAAGAATGGTCTATTCCGGTTTAGCCCTGGTTAAAAAACCACCTTTCAAAAATGTACTTATTCACGCCACGGTAATAACCAAAGACGGGCAAAGAATGTCCAAATCGCTGGGTACAGGAATCGACCCGATGGAATTGATTGAAAAATACGGCGCCGACGCCACGCGTTTCGGACTGGCATGGCAGATTTCCGACGCTCAAGATATGCGCTTCGGGGAAGAAGATATTTTGGCGGGCAAAAAATTCTGCAATAAAATATGGAATGCATCTCGGTTTGTATTATTACAAACCGAGAAATCTCAAATCCAAAATCTCAAATCCCAAACAAATTCAAAATTAACTACGGCAGATAAAAAGATTCTTTTAGGACTTAAAAAAATAAAAAAAGACGTTGAAACGGCGATAAATAAATACGAGCTGGGAAAGGCTCTTCATCTTCTTTACGAATTTTTCTGGCACAAATATGCCGACATATATATAGAAACAGCAAAAAAACAGCTTGCCGACGAAAAATTATCCCGCCAAACGGGATCCCGCCAAGCGGGAAAATCCAGCACTCAAAAAACGCTTTTGAAGGTTCACGCCGACCTGTTAAAAATGCTTCATCCATTTCTGCCATTTATTACCGAAGAAATTTGGACAATATTCGGAAAATTAAACGGTTCTAAAAAATTACTTATAATTGAATCTTGGCCCCGTTAGAAATATACTATTTCTAACGGGGCTGGCCCAAATAATTTATGTTTTCCCAATTATTTTCTTTTATACCATTGATAATTCTGGCGGTTCTACCAAGTTTGATTTGGCTGTTTTTTTACCTAAAAGAAGACCTGCATCCGGAACCTCGCCTGTGGCTGTTTATAGTGTTTCTAATGGGAGTGGCCCTAGCGCCCATTGTTATTTTCGTGGAAATGGCCGTCGGCAAAGTTATAAACTTTTGGGCAATTATTCCTTTTGAGAGCGGTATATTGATGTTCGTAATTGCCCCTTTGGTTGAAGAAGCGGCAAAATACGGGGCGGTTCACCTGTCGCTTAATAAAAATCCTGTTTTGGACGAACCGGACGATTGCATGATTTATGTTATTGTCGCCGCCTTGGGTTTTGCGGCTATTGAGAATGTTTTTGCTATATTTTCTTTCATTTCAATTGGCGCTCCGGGGTATTTAAGCGATGCTTTTAATTTTATGTCCATGAGATTTATCAGCGCCGTGGCTTTACATGGCTTGGCCTCCGGAATCGCGGGGTATTATTTTGCTAGATTTTATTTTGTAAAAAGAAACCCTCTTTTAATTGTCTGGGGATTATTCTTGGCTTCCCTTCTTCACGGGGTATATAATTTCCTGCTATTCAAAGACGACCAATACATGTCTTTAATTCTTACGGCGGGCGTTTTAATTATTGCCGCCGCCATAGTTATGTTTTTATTCAACCGATTAAAATACCACACAACTTATCCCGTTTAGAAGTAAGTCGCCTTAGGCGACTGTCGACGCGCTTCAGCGCGTCGGACTTCTAACGGGACTTATCAACAAGCCGTCGTTGACAACGTGGAAAAACAAAAGTAATATAAATATAAATTCATGTCTTTTTTGGAAAAATTAATCGGCCCTATAAGTAAAGGGAAAGGTGAAAAAAAAGTTATGCCCAAACCAAAAATTGAGGAAGAACAACAAAAAGATACTGACTGGGCGCAGGGCGAAGCTGAAGGACAACTTTCAGTTGATGTTTATCAAACGCTGGCCGATATCGTGATTAAATCGACAATTGCCGGAGTAAAGCCGGAAAATTTGGATATCGCCATAACCAACGACATGGTTACCATCCGCGGACGAAGAGAGGCCGAAGAGGACTTGGGCAAAGACGATTATTTCTATCAGGAGTGCTATTGGGGGCCGTTTTCGCGCTCGGTGATTTTGCCGGTTGACGTCCAAACCGATAAATCGCTGGCCACTTTAAAAAATGGCGTCCTAACAATCAAACTGCCGAAATCCGAAAAAACCAAAACCAAAAAAATAGAAATCAAACACCACGAAGAATAAAAACATCCCGCATAGCGGGATGTTTTTTTGTGCGCCCGAGAGGACTTGAACCTCTACGCCTTGCGGCACAAGATCCTAAATCTTGCGCGTCTGCCAATTTCGCCACGGGCGCGCGTCTTTCTGAAAGATTATAACCTTTTTATTTTATTTTCTCTACGCGAACGAGCTCGGCCTGAATAAGAACCCGTTTTAGGGCGAATCCGATCGGCCAGCAAGTAATTAGCGCAATTTCAGAGGCGCCTTTAGGTGTTTGAGCAAGAATTTCATTTGTCTTTTCGGGAGTTAAAACGCTGTTTGAAAAAACTTTGTATATTAATTTTTTGCCTTCAAAAACCACGTAAAATTCATCGCCGTTTTGAAGTTTGTCCAAAAGAGCGAAATTATACGCATATTGGCCATCGCGGTGATACCAAGTTTCTTTTGAGCTGTGACCTAAGATCACCGCTCTCCCGGCTTTTCCAGGCAATTGCGAACCGGCGTACAGCCCAACGCCTTTTTCAAGAACTGCCGAAACACTTTTTTCGGAAGTATCTTCAAAAGGAATTACGGGCGCCAAGACCTCAATTTTAGGAATGTAAAGATAATAATTTTTTTCATTCAATCCGGAAATTAACTCATCGTCGGCGCTGGCTTCGGCGCGCAAAGAATCGGGAAACAGTTCGTATTTCAAAATTTCCGAATAAGCGCCACCGTTCAAAAACAAATACACCAAAGCGATTGATGCCAGAAATATAATCGAAAATATTGTAATTTCTTTTTTAGGATTGAATAACATTGAAGTCGGGGTTTAATTCTCTTTCTCTTATTTTCTTGAGTCGTCTTTCAAGAACCGCGCTGTTGTAGGCCGCAGTCAGTGTCAGTTTTTTTCCAAATCTGATTTTAAATACGATCAAGTAAACGAGTACCGATAATGCTAATCCACCGGCTAAAATCAAAGGCAGGGCGTTTTCCGGGCCGGTGGGGATATTAGCGATCGTTCCAGTATATGTCACACCCGAATAATAGTTATAATAGCTCGGATAAGAGTACGTTCCATAGGAAGTCGAATATGTTGGGACTCCAGGAATGGTTAATGCCGGGTATTCGTAACTGTTGTAAGAAGTCGAATATGTTGGGACTCCAGGAATGGTTAATGCCGGGTATTCGTAACTGTTATAGGAAGTTGTATAAGTCGAAACTCCGGGGATGATTAATGCCGGATAGGTGTAGCTACCATATGAAGTTGAATATGTCGGAACTCCGGGGACGTTCAACGACGGGTAGGTATAATTACCATAAGAAGTTGAATATGTAGGAACTCCAGGGACGTTCAACGACGGGTAGGTATAATTACCATAACCACCGGCATTGCCACTAGAGCCATAACCACCGGCATTGCCACTAGAGCCATAACCACCGGCATTGCCACTAGAGCCATAACCACCGGCATTGCCACTAGAGCCATAACCACCGGCATTGCCACTAGAGCCATAACCACCG
>JAZDOL010000001.1:0-10843 GCA_043798775.1 bacterium
GTTGCCGGCGTTCTGGTTTTGTTTTTAGCTTTTTACAATATAAATGCCCAATTGAATGTCTTGGGATTTCCCAGCTTAAGCAATATCAAAATAATCCCCGACAGCCAACAAGTTAATAACAATAGCGAAGAGGGATTGCCGCCAATCGTTGATGGCAAACAAATCTTAGAAATGAGCGCTTCCTCTTCCGGCTACTCGCCAAACTATCTTAGGGTTAGGGCTGGGGTCCCAGTGAGGTGGGAAATTACCGATACCGGCACTAGTGGTTGCACTAACGCCATTATTTCCAGAGGGCTGTTTAGCGAAGAAATCGACCTTACTCCGGGGCAAACAAGTATTAAGGAATTTACGCCAACAAAACCGGGAAAATATAAATTTTCTTGCTGGATGGGAATGGTGTCAGGGATTATAGAGGTAGTCGATGATGAAACCGTAACAGAAAAATCCGGCGGATATGCTCAAGCCGCAGATGTCGCAAGCGCCGATAATAATGAAGTTGTTCCCTCCGGAGCCAAGGGTTGCGGTTGCGGTAGCGGAGGAGGGACCGGTTGCGGAGGAACAAGATAAAAAGCAAACTACAATAATAATCGCCATTAAATTAAATTTAATTAACTATGAAAAAAGTAAAATTTGAAATTAAAGGCATGGATTGCCAGTCCTGTGCCACCTTGATTGAGGAAAAATTAAAAGGCACAACAGGAATAATCCAAGCAAAAGTAAATCACAAATCGGGAAAAAGCGTGGTTATCTACGATGAAAGCGTGATTGGGAAAACGCAAATTAAAAATGAAATGGAAAATGCCGGCGAATATGAAGTTTCAATAACTGAAGGCGGTATCGAAAAAACCGATGACCTGGAAAAAGAAGATTCCCCCACCGCCATACCTAATGCAAAAAACAATTCTTTCCTTTCTAACCTTTCTGTGCCGATTTCCATTATTATTGCCGGACTGATTATCGGCGGAGCGGTTGTTGTTAATGGCAAAATCAATAATGTTGACCAGAAAAACGCTTCTGCCAAACAAACCGCTCAAGTTAAAGATTTGCCTGCTAATTCACAGCCCTATTCTCCGCCGGCGGGACAGCCGGCAGCCATTCAGAATTTTGAAATTACCAAAAGCAACCACATTCGCGGCGATTTTAACGCTTCGATTACTTTGGTGGAATTTTCCGATTTCGAATGTCCTTTTTGTGAAAGACATTATCCCACCTTGAATAAAATCCTTAGTAACTACGAGGGAAAGGTCAGATTAGTTTATAAGCATTTTCCGTTAGGATTCCATAAAAATTCTCAAAAAGCGGCTGAGGCCTCTGAATGCGCCAGTGAACAGGGAAAATTCTGGGAGTATCATGATAAATTGTTTGAAAATCAACCAGAAGGATACAGCTTGGACAAATTCAAGAAATGGGCCAGTGACCTATCGTTGGATAACGCAAAATTCAACAGTTGCCTCGATTCGGGAAAATACGCCCAAAAAGTTCAAGATGATTATCAAGAAGGACTGAATAAAGGGGTTAATGGCACACCGGCCACTTTCGTTAATGGTCAGCTCGTCAGTGGCGCTCTGCCATACGAATCGTTCGAAAAGATAATCAACAGCTTGCTCAAATAATTATCTATGAAAATCAAATCTTTCCTGCCGGGGCTGGCATTCGCTTCAATTTTTCTACCGATCAAAGCATTAGCATTTTGTCCCCTATGTGTTGTGGCAACGGGAACGCTCACCGCTTTGTTTCGCTGGTTGGGTGTTGATGACGCTATTATCGGCCTTTGGCTCGGCAGCTTTATTCTTTCCGCCTCAATGATGCTAAATAATTTCCTAATCAGAAAAGGTAAAAAAATAAGATTCCAATCATTTTTGATTTTTTCTGTTTTTTACGGGCTTATCGCTTTATCCCTATACTTATCCGGCACTTTAACTCCATACAATAAAATTTTCGGCATCGATAAAATCCTTCTTGGTATGATTTTTGGCGGCTTGCTTCTCTCACTATCTTCGTATTTAGATAAGTTTTTAAGAAAACAAAATCAGGGAAAGATGTTTATTTCCCATCAGAAAGTTTTAGTCGCCATCGGATTGCTTTTAATTATCAGCTTAATTCTTTATCTCTTAATTTAGTGAATTCCTTTTCGTTTCAATAACCAAAAGTGGAAATTAAAAGATATTCCTACCGTAAAAATATGAAAAAAATACTTCTAATTGTTTTAATTATCGGCGTTTTAGCCAGCGGTTTTTGGCTGGTAAGCAAATATCTCAAGAAACCGGATCTGACCGACCAGACATCAAAATGCGCGGTCAAGGAGATAACTTTCTATCATCTTAAAAACTGCGAATGGTGTAACAAAGTGAAAAGCGAAGGAACAATTGAAAAAATCGAACAACTGGGAATAAAAGTAAATAAAATCGATGCGGCGGTCGGGCCGATCAGGCACAAATTTGAAGGCGTGCCGACGTTCATCATTAACGATCAGGTTTATACGGGATATAAAACATTTGAAGAATTAAAGGGGCTATTGAATTGTCCGACAAACGAAAGTCCGTCAAACAACGAACTGCCCCCGATTGCCGAATTACCGAAACCGGACATAAACTTCACCGGCGACAAAGGCAAAGAGGTTGTTTTAACAGACGGAGAAATAAAACTGGACACGCCCACAGACAATCAGGCGCAATTCTACAACGTCAAAATGCCTGCCTCGCCGGTAGGCGGGCCTGACGGAAAAATAATCTATTTTTTCGTCGTTAAAGATAAAAACGGAGTTTATCGAGCTGCTGCCAACGCTTGCGCGGTTTGTTTTAAGACATATAAAGGATTCCGCCAGGAGGGCAACGAGATTGTCTGCAATAACTGCGGAAACCGCTATCCGATAGAAAAAATCGCCACCGAAAAAGGCGGCTGTAATCCGGGACCGATTAATCCGAATTTAGAAGTGAGAAATGGGAAAATTATTATAAAACAAGTCGACATTGAACAAGTTGCCAATCTTTTCTAAAAAGTTAAGATAAAAACAAATATTATGGAAAAAATAATTTTAAAAATTTCCGGAATGCATTGTTCGTCTTGCGAGAAGATTATTGGCGCCGAATTGTCAGAAATAACCGGCATCAGCAATGTCAAAATAAACTCTACTGACGGTTCAGGCGAATTAGAAGCGCTTCCCGAGGTGCCAAACGAGACAATTATTCAGGCAATCGCCAAGGCGGGATACCAAGCCGTGATCGTTAGCCGGAGAGATGGACAAACACCGCGCGTCTTTGACACTTTTGAAAAAAAAACTATTGAAAGCGAGACAACGATTAAGGTTCGATTGGAGTCAAAAGTAACATCTGAAGGCATTTTTACTGTTGACCAAGGACATCCGGTATTCAAGGGCGCGGTGACACACCAGCGTTCCGGCGAGTTTGAAGTGCCCAAGAACCGTTCTGATCTCAATGTATTTATAGATGAATTGTCACGTTCAACCAAAATCCGTCAGCTGTTAAACGCTTTGTTTGGCGAAACATCTGCCACGCAGACGGGGACAGCCGAAATATCCGCCCCGATCCAGACCTCGGTCGTTTCCGGCACCGATACGGTGATTAAAGAAAAAAGAGAGGAGCAAGTTCAGCTGACGGTTGAGGGCATGCACTGCGCGTCGTGCGCGGGATTAATTGAACGAGCATTAAAAAAAGTGGCAGGCGTTAAAACCGTAAATGTTAATTTCGCGGCAGAAAAAGCGCGAATTGTTTTTGACACCTCACTCACCTCAATAGAACAACTCATCGGCGCAACAGAAAAAACCGGCTATAAGGCGCGGCTTGCCAGCGCCAACGATCCCGAAGCGGAGCGCCTTCGGCGCGAGGGTGTCATTAAAAATTATTGGCGAAAATTTTTTTGGAGCTTTACTCTAAGCGCTCCCATGCTGTATTTTATGTTGTTGGATTTTTTCCCGTTTCTGCCCGGCCGTTTATTGTTTTTACCCTATATCGGAATAATCTCTCTCGTCCTTGCCATTCCCGTGCAATTCGTTATCGGCGCCGGATTTTATAAGGGGATGTGGAGCAGTCTCCGGATGAAAACATTCAATATGGATAGCTTGATTGCCATTGGCACGAGCACCGCTTTCTTCTATAGTTTATGGCAATTTATCGATTACGCTATTCGTAATGGCAGCATTATCGGCTTGAATGACGCGAAAATTCCCGAACTCTACTTTGAAACCGCTGCTTTTCTGATTACCTTTGTTGTTCTTGGCAAATGGTTGGAAGTAAAAGCAAAAGGCCGAACATCGGACGCCATAAAAAAACTAATGGGTCTTCAAGCTAAAACCGCGCGCGTGATAAAAGACGGCGTGATGGTGGAAGTAACCATAGAACAGGTTGTTAGTGGAGACACTATCGTCGTTCGGCCAGGCGAAAAAATCCCGGTAGACGGCACGGTCAGCAAGGGTCAATCGGCGGTAGACGAATCGATGATTACCGGAGAAAGCATTCCTGTGGAAAAAAACATCGGCGATATTGTCATTGGCGCCACCATTAATAAAAACGGCAGTTTTGAGTTCACGGCCACGAAAGTGGGAAGCGAAAGCATGTTGGCGCAAATTATCCGCATTGTTGAAGAGGCCCAAGGGTCAAAAGCGCCAATTCAGGCGTTTGCGGATAAAATTTCCGCTTATTTTGTGCCGGCGGTCATTGGTTTTGCCATCCTGACATTTATAGTGTGGTATTTCGCGCTCGGCGCCAGCCTAACATTCGCTCTCATGGCCTTTACTTCAGTCATCGTTATCGCTTGCCCTTGCGCTCTGGGGTTGGCAACTCCCACCGCTATTATGGTTGGCACCGGTAAAGGAGCGGAATATGGCATTCTTATTAAGGGCGGAGAGCCACTGGAAGCGGCTTGTAAAATTAAAGCGGTGGTATTTGACAAAACAGGAACGCTCACAAAAGGCCAGCCGGAAGTTACTGATGTGGTTAGCGCCGGCCTTTCTGACGAAGAAGAAATCGTGGCGATTATAGCAAGTTTGGAAAAACTTTCCGAGCATCCGTTGGCTGACGCTATTGTTAAATACGCCGAAGAAGAAACGATCCCGTTGAAAGAAGCAACCGGTTTTCGCGCTATTCCCGGCCATGGCGTTGAGGGCATAATAGATGGCGCTAAATATTATTTCGGCAATCGCAAGTTAGTAACCGACATAGTTGGCCTTTCGACCGATATCCTCGAAAAAATTGAGCGTAAAATCCGCAAACTTGAAGAGAACGGCAAAACGGTAATGATTTTAGCTTCGGCGCAAGAAATTCTTGGGCTCGTGGCAGTCGCTGACACCATCAAAGAGACAACAATGGAAGCCGTAACCATGCTTCAAAATCAGCGCATCGAGGTCTTTATGATTACCGGCGACAATCGCCGCACCGCCGAAGCCATCGCCCGCCAAGCGGGCATTAAAAATGTGCTCGCGGAAGTGTTACCCGAAGACAAAGCCAATGAAATAAAGAAGCTCCAAGGGACCGGCATTAAAGTTGCCATGGTTGGCGACGGCATCAACGACGCGCCCGCCTTGGCGCAAGCGGATCTCGGCATCGCCATGGGTTCGGGAACGGATGTGGCGATGGAAACGGGCGGCATTGTTATTATTAAAAATGACCTGCGCGATGTTTTAACCGCCATCAAGCTTAGCCGTGAAACTATGGGCAAAATCAAGCAAAATATGTTCTTCGCTTTGTTTTATAACATCATCGGCATTCCCGTTGCCGCTCGTATTTTTGCCGGCATCGGTCTGGTGTTAAAACCGGAACTTGCCGGCTTGGCGATGGCCCTAAGCTCAATTTCCGTCGTTTCCAATTCTTTGTTTCTGCGCGGTTTCAAACCGGGAAGGCGGAATTGGGTATCGACGGTGGCGCCAATTATTATGGCCATTCTTTTTACCGCTATTTTCTTTCTTTTCATCCGATTGAGCAGAATGGAGTAAAAATGAACACTTTCTTTCAATAATTAAAAACAAAGTTCAGGGCAGAGAAAAAAAGTTTTAAATCTTTTTTCAAATTAGTGTCGATGACTTCTATCTCGTTATTAATGACGGTAAAAATTAAGAAATTATTAAGAATAATAAAAAAATCGCCTTCGGGCGGTTTTTTGTGTTTTTAAAATAGAAAAGAGGTAGGTCAACAAGCAACCTACCCCTTCTTACTTCGCCCCCCAACGTGGGGGGCCCCCGCTATTTGCCGCCCCTAACTTCAGGGGCGGCCGGACCCAGCAGTCGGGCGCGCATTGGCCCGATCTGACACTCTCTTTGTACCAAACCCAAAATATTTGTCAATACCCGCGGCAAGTGGTGTCCAAAATACCCGTGGCGATGTCTATACATGATGTTCAGCCTACAGGGTTGAACATCATGCGGTGGTTTATTTAATTATTTTTTGGTTGAGGTTGAACCTCAATCAACTTCATAAAACAATCGCCGCCGGGCGATTTTTTTGTTACACTGTGAAGTACGAGATATTAAATATTCGAACAGTTGATATAAGCAAAATATTGGTTTTTAAATAGAAAACGAATATATAACTAGACAGATAATAATCGCCGATGAAAAATACCGCAAAGAAAAAGATGAGGCTCCCCAAACCGATGAGCGGGATATCTTCTCCCATGCTTCGTGGGGAGCGAAATCCCGCCAAAGCGGAAAATTTACTTCGCACTTATCCGCAAGCTCACGCTCGCAATTTTCCGCGAAAGGGGATTAAACTTTCCAAGACCATTTTTGGAACTAAAACGGGATCATTCAATGGTCCCTTAATTACTGTTAGCGGTCTTTCTAAAGCATTTCACAATCGCCAGCTGTTTTCTGACGTAACAATGACCATCAATCACGACGACCGAATTGCCATTATTGGCAATAACGGCACGGGAAAATCAACGCTGATAAAAATCCTTGTCGGCATCGAGGAGGCCGATAGTGGCCGAATATCTAAGGATAAGCGCCTTAAGGTTGGCTATCTCCCCCAAGAAACGCATTGGCGTTCGTTACAAAATACTGTTTATCAAGAAATCCATTTAACTAATCCGGAAATGGCGGGTCTAATTGAGAAGAAAACCGCATACGAAGAAAAGGAAAAGAAGGGAGCGCTTTCAGACGAAGAGACGATCGGCTACTTGGAAATAACAGAGAATTATAACCGCTCTGGCGGATATAATTATCAGGGGCTGATCGAGGGACTGCTCATTGATTTTGGTTTTAAAAAAGAATCATGGAAAAGAAAGGTAGAAACGCTAAGCGGTGGAGAAAGAACAAAACTGGCGCTTGCCAAAGCGCTGGTTTTTGATCCTACGATACTGGTACTGGACGAACCAACAAACCACTTGGACTTAGACACCGTTGAGTGGCTCGAACAATTCTTATTGGGCTGGAGAAAAGCAATTGTCTGTGTTGCCCATGACCGTTATTTTCTTGATAAGATATGTGATAAGACATTCGAGCTGACTACCAGTGGCTTAGACAAATACTATTGCCGTTATTCGGATTATATCGGAGAAAAACAAAGGCGAGTGGAAACCGCCGAAAGAGAATATACCGAACAACAACGATACCTTAAAAAACAGGGGGAATTCATCAGCCGATTCCGCGCCAATGCGGCAACAGCGGCGCGGGTGCAAAGCCGGATCAAGCAACTTAAGAAAATAGAGGTTTTAGAGAAACCGAGCTCGATAAAAGAAATCAAGATTCGTTTTGAGGTTGGCGAAAAAGTTTGCACGAAGGTTTTGTCGATAAATTATGCCGTTATTGGTCCAAAAGGACGCGCCTTGTTTTCTGTGCCACAAACGCTTGATGTAATGTGGGGCGACAAGGTTGGGATTATTGGCAGTAACGGAATTGGAAAATCAACACTTCTAAAAACAATTATGCGGATTATTCCCCCCGATAGAGGGAGGGGTTAATTTGAACGAGCGGATTATTCCCGGATATTACGCCCAAGCTCATGAGGACTTGGATCCGGAGAAAAGCGTCATCGACGAAGTAGCTGGAAAAACAACGGAACACGAAGAAAAAATCCGTAATATTTTAGGAAGATTATTGTTTACCCAAGACGATGTAAAGAAAAAGATAAGCCGCCTAAGTGGCGGGGAGCTGGCAAAGGTCGCATTGGCCGAGCTGATTATTATTCCCAACAACCTTCTTCTTTTAGACGAACCGACAAACCACTTGGATTTGGCAAGCAAAGAAGCCGTTACCGGAATACTGAAAGATTATGCCGGAACAGTTTTGGTTATCTCTCACGACCGCTATGTGCTAACCGAGGTATGTAATAAAATATGGGAGATTAAAGACGGGATTTTAACCGAGTATCTGGGCAACTACGAGGACTATCGGTTTCGCCGAAAACAACTAAGTATCGCCGGTGAACAACTGATTACCGATAATCTGTGAAACTGTCTACTAGAACAGATCTTAATGATTTTTGACAATAAGGCGGCAATGTGGCAATCCGTAAACAGGAAGGAGGATTGGGTGAAGCGAAAAATTGTTTTGCGGGTTCTTTTCCTTATTGTTGGGATCCCTGGGTCGCTGTTTCTGTTAGGTGGCAACCAAGGGATCGTAACCGCCGGTATTATTCTGGCAATTGTATTATTACCAGACGGTACCGACGACTAGGCAGTCAACGCAAGTTGCCTGCTTTTTTGTTTGACGGAAAATCGTAAGCGTTGTAGTTAATAATCAGAAAGGAGAACAAATGATCGTCGATCCCCAACTCCGTTTCGTCCTCCAGTTCGTGGCCGTATGGGCCACACTGGGGGCAATCGTTCTTCTAATTGCTTTCGCCGGCGGGCGAAGGCAATTAGAAACGGCCGGGTTCTTTATGCCGTATCACGGCATATTGAATCTAGCCGAAATCGTAGTCGACCAGACGATCATAGTGGTCTGTTGTGGGCCACTATTGATTGCTTTGTCCGACTTCCGCATCGCCATCGGCCAAACTTTAGTCCGGTTTGGCCGGTGGCTCGAACGCCTCGCCGCTGACGTCGGCGAGTATATTGATGAGGCGTAACCTCACAGACCTCGGTGTCTCACGGCACTGAGGTTTTGTTATTCAAAACAATAATTGATACTTATCCACACTCGACAAAACTTCTTGATTACGCTAAACATACTTAAGGGTCAGAAGTACGGGGCGCGAAGGTGGGCATCTGCTCACCTTTTGTTATCATAAGTTTAAACAATAATAGAGACGACATTGATGTCGTCTTTTTTGTTATTAGTATAGCTTGACTAACCGATGTTCAACCCCGGGGGTTGAACATTCGGCTTAATCTGGCGGAGTAGAGACAAGGCCGATATTTTTGGGACCGTTAAAATAAAAAACCACTCGTTCAAACGATACATTATTGGTACGATAATATTCCTCAATCGCTTTTAATAGTTCTTCGCGGTCTAATACTCGCCCACGATCCCAAAAATTACAACAAGGAATAACAATCACCGGCCGGATGATGGCGGAATAAACCACTTCCTTAAGGGCTTCGTCGGGATGAAGGCCGACGATTAAATCATAATAATCGGCCATATCGCTTTTGTATTCTTCTTTGCGGTTTTTTACTCCCACTAACGGATACCCGCGCGGGTCAATTACTTCGCAATCAAAATTATACTTTTTTGAAAGGATCCGCGAAAGCATTCCTTGCCCACCGGCAACATCGGCGATTGTTTTTATCCCCCGATAGTTTTCATTTATATACTCTGCTAAAACGGCAAATCTGTTTGGATCGCCATGAAAACGGTGGTTACCGATTCTCCCCTGTTTATTGCTCATTATCCCACCTTACCAGGATTTTGCGTTATGTACATTAGTGGTAGAATAATTGATGATCAAGGCAGTAATATTTGATTATGGCGGGGTAATGGAAAGAGGGCTGAAGCGTTTTCCGATCAGGAAAATCGCCAAGGCGTACGGCCTGCCGAAACAAGAAGTACTGACATCGATGCGGCCGGCGCTGTCCCTATTTCGCCGCGGGTTAATATCAGAAACACGGTTTTGGAAACAGGCGTCGTCGCTTTCGATTGGCAAACCTATTCCTAAAAACACGCTTCATTTTTTCAGCAGTGGACAAAAAAAAGTTTTTACGTTTACCCGACGATGATTAAACTAATCGGCAAACTAAAACAATCCGGAATAAAAACTGCTGTTTTATCAAATGTCATCAAGCCGCACGCCCAAATAATTATCAATCATGACGGTTACCGCTATTTTGATCATGTTATTCTGTCATATCGGGTACATCTTGAAAAACCGAATTCCGATATATACTTGCTCGCTGTGGCTAAATTAAGAGTTAAACCGCAAGAATGCATTTTTGTCGACGACCTTGAAAGAAATCTTGTTCCGGCAAAAAAACTGAAAATGAAAACTGTGCTTTGTAACGGTCCGCGAAAAACGATCCAGACAATAAATCAATTATTAAATAACCGGTAACTAAAAAAATCCGCCTCTTTGGCGGATTTTTTATTACTTATCTAAACTTTGGTTAATTTCGGTGATTTGTTTTTTAATTAGCGTCTGATAATAAGCGTTAGCGTTGGGTAACGCTTGCTCTAATACCCCCAGCGCTTTTTTGTTTTCGCCAAGATTATGATAAGCCGTCGCTAATTTTATAAATCCATTGATATTCCATGAATGGAGTTGTGTCATTACCGAATAGGCCGATACTGACCCGTTCCAATCTTGTATTTGGTCATAAATAGCTCCCAGCTCGGCAATTGATAGCGGCGAATAAATATCATGTCCAAATTTTTGCGCTTGCGTAATAAAATCCGTCGCTTCTTTATTCCTTCCCGTTTTCATAGCAATAAGCGCTTTTAACCACCATCCGTAGC
>JAZDOL010000027.1:0-2692 GCA_043798775.1 bacterium
TTTCCATTCTGGTACTACACGTAAGAAAAAACATCGGTCCCTGTCCGAGAATCATATGGATATAGGCTAAAAAGTTATCAACTGATGGGGCCTGGACTCACTAGCCGGGTTGCGTCATTCCTTACCTTGAAAGGTCGAATATAGCAATTAACAGTCATTCAAGGATATGGAACAAATAACGCCAACCCAAACAATCAACCGTCCGTCCCCTGCTGTTTTGGCGCCCATAAAATATTGCATCTATAGCAGGAAGTCGAGCGAAGCCGATGAGTTGCAGGCCTTATCCGTCGAATCGCAGATTAAAGAGATGCTTCAAATCGCCGAACGCGATAAATTAGATGTGGTCGAGATTAAGCGGGAAAGCCACTCGGCCAAAGCTACCGGTCAAAGACCCGTCTTCAACGCGATGCTCGATGATCTGCGAACCGGAAAATTCAACGGGATTCTGACCTGGGCTCCCGACAGGTTGAGCCGAAATGCCGGCGATTTGGGAGCCCTGGTCGATCTGATAGACCAGAAGGTGCTTTGCGAAATCAGAACTTACGGGCAAAGATTCACCGATTCCCCCAACGAAAAATTCCTGCTGATGATTCTCGGCAGCCAAGCCAAGCTGGAAAACGACAATAAAAGCTTGAACGTAAAACGAGGATTGAGGGCCCGCGCCGAAATGGGGCTTTGGCTAAGCACCGCCCCCACCGGTTACTTCAGCGAGAAAAGAACCGACAGAAAAGGCTATGTATTAGTAGACCCAAAAAGAGCGCCGATCATTAAGCAGATGTTCGAAAAAGTAGCCTACGAAGAATGGAGCGGCCGAAAACTCTATTACTGGCTGAAGGATGGGATTAAATTCACTACTCGAACCGACAAATATCTTTCACTGAGCGATATTTATTTAATCCTCAGGAATTCTTTTTATTGCGGGATTTTCGAGTATCCTCGCAACAGCGGAAATACGTATACCGGAAAGCACACTCCCCTAATATCCAAGGAGTTATTCGAGAAAACGCAAGAACGGCTATCAAGAGATAATATCGTCAGATCGGAAAGCAAAGAATTCGCTTTCACTAAATTAATCACCTGCGGACTTTGCGGTTCGGGCATTACCGCCGATGAAAAGTTCAAAAAGCTGAAAGACGGAAGCGTCAACCGGCACGTCTATTACGGCTGTACCAAAAGCAGAGACCATAATTGCCAATGCGGACACGTAAAAGAAGAAGAGTTAATCGATCAACTGCTCGGCATCATAAACGAAATCAGCTTGGATAAAATCGGCACGCGGGAAAAGATAGAAAAAGAGATAGAGAGGTACCATAAATTCAGAACTGGAGTGCTGGGAATCAAAGAAAAAGATCGGGCCGGAAAAGAAATCGATATCAGAAATTACGCCAAATACATTCTTAAAGAAGGAACGATGTTTGAAAAAAGAGAATTACTCTCTAATTTGAAGAACAAACTGATACTTAAGAACGGGATAGTTCAGCTGGAAAAATAGACCGAAACTTGATATAGTCAATTAACAATTGAATATCGCCTAAACCTTACGAATCTTTCGTGAGGCATGGCACTAAAAAAACCTGTCAAAGATATTAAGCTCGTCGTCAGAGCATCTTTGACAGGTCATATCCCGAAAGGGGTATGGGTTCCGCAAGGAATCGCTGGCGGCGAGCTTTATGTTATGTCGCCAATAAATAAAAAATACACAAACATGAACATACTGTTAATTATATCGTTCGGCATGATAGCCGTCGCAATTATATTAAAAATTATAAAAAATAAACCGACGAACGAAAAGAAAAGAATACTGTTAATTATATCGGCGATATTGTTAGGCGCTTTATTGTTGTATTTCTTTTGGTATATCGTTCTACCAGCTTGCGCGATCGTTTTTATCTGGTGGAAAACGCATTTAGGAAGAAGAAAAAAATGGTATGCAACTGCAGGATCTGTAATGGCTATGATTATTTTGACTTCAATTATGTATTACTCGCATCGACCGCCGACGATAACTATAAAAGAACCTCAAAATAATATTACCGTCCAAACCGAAACAATAACGATAACGGGTTCAATTACGCCTAAAAATGCTTCTCTCAAGATTAATAATGAAAAAATAAAGACAGGCGACGGCAATTTTGCTTACCCCGTGAACCTCGTAGCTGGGGAAAACAAAATAAAAATAAACGCTAAAACTTGGTATGAAGGCGAAGTTAATTTGACTGTGACAAGAGAATTAACAGAAATGGAAAAGGAAGCGATAAAGCAAGCCGAGGCTGAGGCAGAAGCTGAAAGAATAAAAGTCGAAGCTAGGGCGAGGGCCGAAGAAGCAGCCTGGGAAATATCACCAGCAGGTCAAATCTGTTCTCAGCACCCTTCTTGGACAAAAGATGATTGCACTAAATTAGCGAATCGTAGGGTTTGGGTGGGTATGAATTATGATATGTTAATTTATTTACGTGGAAAACCAAACCACATCAATGTATCGAATTATGGTCGTGGTAATGAATATCAATATTGCTGGGATGATCGTACGCCAAATTGTTTCTATGATAATAATAGCGACAATATAATTGATGCATATAACTAAATATTTTAGGGAAAGATAGATTTTAAAATTATTAAGTATACGAAAACAGAGGCAATTATTGCCTCTGTTTTTATGCCTCTCGGTCTCAAGAACGGTCTCACTAGCTTG
>JAZDOL010000024.1:0-8420 GCA_043798775.1 bacterium
TGTTTCGACTTAATTCTTTTTTGGTCATAGTGAAGTATTGCATATGTTAGTGTTGATTTAATTTCTTAACACTAACATCTTAACCTACTATGACATTTCTACTTCCCTCAACTATGACATTATCATTTCCGTGTCACACAAGCTTATTCATGCTCATCTTGCGATAGAAACACTCTTTATTTCATGCTCATGTTGTATTGTACAAGACTGGCTCTTGACATTTTTTTTAATAAAACTACAATTAGAGCATTCATTAAGTCATACAAAAACAGGCAGATAAAACGTAAAAAAGAGAACGGGAATATCCGCGAAGATATCTGAAAGATCGGGTATCTCCGCGGATATTTTTTGAAACTTCTATCCTAGCCAATAAATGCTGGGCGGAGCCGAGAATATTCTAGGGTTAGCACTTTTACAACTTAATACAATAATCAGCAATCAGTGAGCCAATAAATATTCGGTTTCTTAGAGTTGCTTCGCTTCGCCCTCAATTTTGGCGAGGCAAGCGTTGTTAAATCAACACAGTTTTTTGAGAGTTCGATCCTGGCTCAGGATGAACGCTGGCGGCGTGGATAAGGCATGCAAGTCGTGCGAACCTTGTATCTTACACAAGGAAATTCGAAATCTGAAAATCGAAATCCGAAACAAATTCAAAAACCTAAATTTAAAATTTAAAACTGGATATAAAATAATAGTTTTAATTTTTTGGATTTAGAAATTAGTTATTGTTTCGAGTTTCGTGCTTCGTGCTTTGGATTTTCTCGCGTAAGACGCGAGGTGAGCGGCGAACGGGTTAGTAACACGTGGGTACATACTCCATTCATGGGCATAATTCGTTGAAAGACGGACTAATACCCAATAGCCCCCTCTTTCGCTTTATGTTTCATAAAAGCTTAAGGGGACAAGTCCGAGATATTGATATCTTTAGAGGGCTTGCCCTCCGTAGCTCAAGTGGAACGCAGAGCGAAGGAGGGGTAAAGGCGTAAGCCGGAATGGAAATGGCCTGCGTCCGATCAGGTAGTTGGTGAGGTAACGGCTCACCAAGCCAATGACCGGTAGGGGAGATGAGAGTCTGTTCCCCAACAAGGGCACTGCGACACGGGCCCTACTCCTACGGGAGGCAGCAGTCGAGGATATTCGTCAATGGGCGAAAGCCTGAACGAGCGACGCCGCGTGATCGAAGAAGCCCTTCGGGGTGTAAAGATCTTTTAATCGGGATAAAGCCGCAAGGCTGATAGTACCGGTTGAATAAGGGGGTGCTAATTCTGTGCCAGCAGCCGCGGTAATACAGAACCCCCAAGCGTTATCCGGATTTACTGGGCGTAAAGAGTCTGTAGGTGGTATAGTAAGTCTCTCGTTAAATATCAAGGGCTCAACCTTTGATCTGCTAGAGATACTACTAAACTAGAGGGCGTTAGGGGCTGATGGAACGGTCGGTGTAGGGGTGAAATCCGTTGATATCGACCGGAACACCAAAAGCGAAGGCATTCAGCTGGGACGACCCTGACACTGAGAGACGAAAGCGTGGGCATAAAAAAGGATTAGATAAATCCTGTCCCAATAAAGTATATTGGGCAAACGGTGTCCCCCTTGGTGGCAACATCAAGGTGCGCATCTAGCTATATCGGGGAACTCCTTTTTAGTCGAAAGGACAATCCCGAGGGAAGTCCCGTCACTGGCGGGACCCCGTAGAGACTATGTAGGTAAGATGATAGAAAATGATTTTTAAATCATTTTTGTCGAATCAATGTACAGAAATTATATTTGGCTCTATTCTTGGAGACGGTTCTTTGAAAATTCAAAAACCATACAAAAACGCAAGATTATCCTTCCGCCATTCGGTAGGTCAAAAAGAATATTTTTTTTGGAAGATTAACCAACTGAAAGAAATATCCAGCGATAAGTGCTGGTGGCAACAAAAGGCAGATGGATACGGCGGAGAGAAGTTGCGTTATCAGAGTTTGGCGATTGAATCATTAACAGAAATAAATCGCATTGCTTATCATCACAACCAAATCCAAATAAGGAGACGGTGGTTAAATTTATTAACCCCGCTATCTTTATTAGTATGGTGGCTTGACGATGGTTCAATAATCGGTAATGGCCGAAAAGGCGTTATTTGTACTGATGGATTTTCTTTAAAAGAGCAGGAAATCCTCGCTAGATACCTCATCGTCGTGTGGAAGGTGAAAGTATCAATCGGTAAAATAACAAGAAAAAAAGAAAATGGCAGCGAAGGGGTATATTATCGATTATGGTTTCGTTCAAGTGGAGAGTTACAGAAGTTTCTTTCTTTAATCCTCCCGTATCTTCAAGTAGAGTCAATGTTGCCAAAAGTAATCCTTATGTACAAAGATTCCCAACTACAACAACGCTGGATTTCTGAAATCGTTAATAAGACAGGTTTTTCTCAACCAATCGTTGAAAGATACATGGAAGAGAAAAAAGAAAAATGGAAGCATTTCAGAAAATGATATAGTCCGATCTCTGCAGTAATGCAGACAATAATTTACAAGATGACCCTTGTATTCCACGCTGTAAACGATAGACACTGGCTATCTGAAGTGTCGACCCTTCAGGTGGCGTAGCTAACGCGTTAAGTGTCTCGCCTGGGAAGTACGGCCGCAAGGCTAAAACTTAAAGGAATAGACGGGGACTCACACAAGCGGTGGACCATGTGGCTTAATTCGACGACAAACGAGGAACCTTACCAGGGCTTGAAAGGCTAGTGAAACCCTGCGGAAACGCGGGGATTCCCACAAGGACATTAGCTCAGGTGCTGCACGGTTGTCTTCAGCATGTGTCTTGAGACGCACCCTTAAATGGGGTAACATGCGCAACCCTTACTCTGTGTTTTAATTGTCACAGAGGACTGCCCTGGATAACAGGGAGGAAGGTGAGGATGACGCCAAATCAGCGTGGCCCTTTGATGCTCTGGGCGGCACACGTGGTACAATGGAACTGACAATGGGTTGCGAAGCGGTAACGCGGAGCTAATCCCATCAAACTGTTCCCAAGTTCGGATTGAGGTCTGAAACTCGACCTCATGAAGCTGGAATCGCTAGTAATCGCTAATCAGCCATATAGCGATGAATATGTCCCTGAGTCTTGTACTCACCGCCCGTCACAGCAAGAGAGATGGCGGTACCCGAAATCTCCGTAAGGGGCTTAAGGTAAAGTCATTAATAAGGCTGAAGTCGTAACAAGGCACCGGTAGGGGAACCTGTCGGTGGATCATTCTTTTCTACTTTTTTGTAGAAACTAAAAGGTTGACTATGGTTGAAGTTGAAATATTGAATTTCAACCTTAAGCGTTGTCTTGGCGCTTTAAATGCAAGATCCACGCCAAAGTTAGGCGAACGGAGCAACTCCAAGAAACAGAATCAATAACTAAGCCATTAAGCCATTGAGTCATTAAGTCAATAAGTGATTGAGTGAATAAGTAATCCGCCGGCTGGCGGAAACTGATTATTGAAATGTAATGCAACCACCACCCGGTGGTTTTTTTGTCTGATTAGTTTCAATGTTCAACCTTGTAGGTTGAACATTGAACATCGAACTCAGATTATGAATTTTAAATGAATAATATATAATCAATTGACGAGAGACATTATAGAGAAAAAAATAACAGGTAATCAGTAATTATAAAAAACAAGAAAAATAATACTAAAAAGAAGGCCTCGCCTTCTCGAATAACTAAAAGAAGGCCTCGCCTTCTCGAATAATAATATGAGAAAAATACAGTTCGTAAGAGGAAATTTCTATCACATTTATAATCGTGGTACTGATAAAAGAAGTATCTTTCAGGACGACGAAGATCGCTGGCGTTTTTTGCAGGGTTTATTTCTTTTTAATGACTCGGGGGAAATAACAACAACCCTCTGGGATATTAAAAGTGTTTTTGGCAAAGTAAATTTCAACACCATTCGCGCTTTTATGAAAGATCATCAACGAGTGCCAATAACCAAAATATTATCCGACTGTTTAATGCCTAATCATTTTCATTTACTTGTTGAAGAAACCAAAGAAAACGGAATTTCCAGATTTATGCAGAAATTCGGCACTGGATATACTATGTATTTTAATAAGAAATATGAAAGGAGTGGCGGACTTTTCTCTGGTCCATTTAAAGCAGTTATGATAGATAGTCAGGAACAATTAGAATATATATTGGCGTACATAAATGTTTTGAACCCGGCCCAATTAGTAGAACCTAACTTAAAGAAAATTGGCATTAATAATCTTGAGAAAATATTAGATTTCGTGGAAAAATATCTATGGAGTACCCATCGAGAATATTTAGGATTAAGAGAGTCAGTTATAATTGAAAAAAGTGGTCCTGCGGAAATTTTTAACAATCCTAAAAAATATCTCGATTTTATTACAGACGTCTTGAATGGAAAAAAAGTAATACCACCAAATTACTTATTTGACGAAAAGGATAGCGAGTAGTCCTTGAAGTAAGAACAAAAAGAAGGCCTCGCCTTCCCTGGAACGCCTTCCCTGGACAGTTGATGAGCAAAAGAAGGCCGAGCAAAAGAAGGCCTCGCCTTCCCTGGACCGCCTTCCCTGGACAGTTGATGAGCAAAAGAAGGCCTCGCCTTCTTTTTAGCCTTCTTTTTAATGATTAGTTTACTTATTGGCCGAATAAGGGGAACCCACAAGTATATCTTACTAAATTATACATGAAATCCATCCGATATCTATCCGATATGTATCCCTGTAGGCGATAAAAAGCGATAAGCTATGCGTGAAATCGCCCGATATTTTGAAATACTACGCCTGGATGATTGTTTAAGTTATTTTCGGTTAAAAGGGTTATCCGATATTAGTTATGAGAGATATATCTACGTATCGGTAATATATTAAGCGTAAAATGATTGGTTTAACCTTAATCAACTCAATCGAGAATATTAACCAAGAAGAATAAGGATTAATGTTCAACCTACGGGGTTGAATATGAGATTGCGGACGACATCGAATGTCATCCAGTTTACCTGTATCAGAAAAGGATAATCCTTCTCTGATGTCTTTCCTATATTATTTAGACATTCAAAGAAGGCGAGGCCTTCTTTGTAGGGCCGGCGAGCATTCAAAGAAGGCGAGGCCTTCTTTTTAGGTCTTTTTCTATCCAAAGAAGGCGAGGCCTTCTTTGTAGGGCAAAAACCATGGCGGATAATAACCAGAATATTGGTTAAGTGTGGGACCACAAGACGTATCGGATAGATATAAGAAATGTTCAGAAGAAGGCGAGGCCTTCTTTGTAGGGCCGGCGAGCATTCAAAGAAGGCGAGGCCTCGATTGTACAGCATTAACCACAAAGGAGAGGTGCCGTAAGTGTGCTGAATGATTAGGATTTGCCGAATCACAAGGGTATGAGGATAATGGCTAATGTAGCATTTACAAAGCAGGCCGATACTTTGCCTCAACCGTAAAGAGAATACACCAGGAATAAATTGGGGCGCATGTGTATTATTGACAATAGTTATCCGATATGGTCTAACGAGGGGAAAATATTATCCGATAGTTATCCACAATTGACAATGTTTCACGATGAACGATAATTGAGTAACAAGAAAAATATTTGTAAAAATAAAGCAAAATAGAGCTAAAAATATTCTTATTTAAAAATAACCGATACTTGCTTATATAATAGGTAGCAAATGTTAGAAGAAGAAAATATCAATTCAAAATATATTTCGCTAATAGAGGCGAGCAAAGATACTCCTTATGGTCAGGAGTATTTGTCTTTGAGAGCGAGGCAGGGAAAATTGAAAGCGGTGAAGTTTGGCAGAAACTGGGTAACGACAAAAGAATGGGTGAGTGAATATTTGTCGCATGTTGAAGATAAAAAAAATAATAATAACGGAGTTGCTGAAGATACAAACATTGATGAGCCGTCTGTTTCGCCAATTAGCAGACCGACTGATAATAATGAACCTATCGAAGATGTTATTGTTACGCAAAAAAATTATGGCGACAATGAACAGCTGGCAGAGGTAATTGAGTACGAGCCATACCTCACTCCCTTTGGCGTTCGCCCCACATCGTCATATTTATTATCCGAAAGGATTAATGCGGAATACGCAAAAAATATTCCTTTTTATGGAAATGAATTTTTCTCAGAAAAGATTCCCGTTAAGCCGAGACAAACTTTTGCGCTTTCCGGCGCCCGTCGTTTAGCAATATCTTTTGCGACAGTGGCGGTAATCATTGGTTGCGCAATGATAGGAGCCGATGCGGCAAAAATTAACGTTGCCGAAAAAATAAATTCAGCTTTCGCGATTGTTGTCGGTGATTTATCAACGCCACTTGTTTCTGTTTATGACGATCTGGATAATGCAACGAGTATCAGCCGATCACTGAATAACAAACAGCAAAACGCGGTCAATATAATTAACAGAGTCGGTCTTAAAATAAAAAATAGCGTCATCGGGTTTGGAGAAAATATCGATTATGCCGCCGAGTCATTTGGCGACGGAACAATGTCGATATATCATGGCACGGAAAAAACATATTACGTTTTTACTGCCTCTGTCAGTTCGAGTTTTTCTCAAATAACAAAAAGAGTAACCGATTTCGCAACGATTGTCGGTGATAAAATTAATGGACATATTCTAACGGCTAGACAAAAACTTTTTGCCTTGAGAGATTTTATTATTGCTCCGTGGCGATGGCGGCCGGGAGGAACGCAGGTTGTTATTTCCAATAAGGAAGATATCAACCGGCTGGAAAAAGAAGTCCAGGACTTAAAAGAAAAAGGCATCGTTAGCAAAGAAATAACCAAAGAAGTCAGTCGGATTACGATCGTTGAGTCGGTTAAAGAAATTACCCGGGAGATTGTAAAAGTTGACAGCACCGCCTTAGCGCAACTGCGGGCGCAAGTGATGGACGTGTATTCTTGGAAAGCGGATATCGAGAATTTAAAAAACATCACCAAGCAATTGGAGTTAACGACTAACAACTTAAAGACATCAAGTATTATTTATGCCGGAGGATTTCAATCGCCGGGACCGACGATTGTTTATTCCGTGGGGGCGCAACTATCGGGGTTCGGCGATTTGGGAGTTAGTCATTCAACAACTTTGGGAACCAATGCCGATGACCAATTAACGGTTAACTCGAGATCGCGATTCAATGCTCCGGTAATAATCGCCAGTTCGATAACCCAAACAGGAACCAGCCCCGTTATCTTTGGCGGATTGGTTTCCGCGACAAACGGATTAAATGTTACCGGCGCGCCGTTCACCGTCGGCGGATCTAATTTTACGGTTGACCTTTTGGGCAATGTTGTTGCCTTGGGAAATGTTGGCATCGGGACAACAAACCCGACGGGTTCCTTGATGATTGTCGGTGGCGATACAATTTTGGGTAATGGCATATTCAACAATCCGTCGGCAAGCGAGGACCTATATATCACCGGCAATGCCGAAGTTGATGGAACTTTATACACTGCCGGAATATCTACCGCCGGCCATATTTTACCGGCGACGGATAATACTTATGATCTTGGTTCTTCGGCTTTAAGATGGCGCGATATTTGGCTGGGGCGGGACGCATATATTAATGGTAGCGTGGGAATCGGCACAACGTCTCCACTTCAAAAATTCCAAATTAATAACACGGCAACATCTGCCTTCGTTGTTACTTCGGCGGGCAATGTCGGCATCGGCGTTACTAACCCCTTGGCAACTTTCCATAATGCCGGAAGTACCTTATTTAGTACCTTGGAAGTTGGCGATCTGCCGACAGGCGGGAATATTGGCGCCGCAACAGATACAATCGATAGATATACTAGTTTTAATGTTTCCCAGATAACTTTGAGTCAGGCGATAACCTTGCCGGCGCCCACAAACACAACTGCCGGACGGGTTGCCTTTGTTTCCAATACGGGAACAACGCCGTTCAGTATGTATAACAATTCTTTTCGGGTTGGTTATACCGCCCAGCTTGTTTGGGACGGTAATTCTTGGAATATTTCCGGCGGACCAGGAACCGACAAAGGAACAATCAACAACTCAACCTTAAGATGGGATGCGACGACGCAAGCATGGATGGAAAATACTTCGGTATTGTCACAACTTAATCCGACAGTGGCGGATTCGTTCGGGTTGAGAGTAATAAATAACGGCGCGGTTATTGGTCCCGGCTATGGTTCGTATGTAACTAAGACCGGCGCCTCAACAACCAATGTCGCCGGTTATTTTTCAGCGACTGGGGCAACCAACAATTATGGACTGATTATAGAGAACGGTTATGTTGGTATTGGTACTACCAGTCCAACTTTCACCCTCGACGTCAACGGCACCCAAAGAGTAGTAACCTCCGTTTCTTCGCCGTTATTCCAGGGCGACAGTGGAGCGGTAACCTTTGGCAATGTCGCCCAATCGACGACAATTACCGGTTCGACTTTAAGCGTCG
>JAZDOL010000031.1:0-9172 GCA_043798775.1 bacterium
AGCACCAAAGGCGCTAAAGTTCATGGAATCAACCTTTCGGTCATAGAAACTTTGAGAATGGAAAACAAAAAGCAGGATATTTATCCTGCCATGAAAACCCTTGTTTTAGAGAGCATCGCTTCGGGTGGGTGAGGAGTTACCCCCGTTGGCAATTACGACTTTGTTCATTATTCTTAAGCTGTAAGAATAAAAAATATGGCTAAAAAACCCTAAAAACATTATCTTATTTCGCTGTTTTTGAATTGGCTAAGGAAGGCGGTTATAATGTTTCTTTTCCCGATTTTCCCGGTTGCGTTACTTTTGGGGTAAATTTTGAGGAAGCGAAAGAAAAAGCCAAAGAAGTGTTAGGGCTTTGGTTTGAATAATAGAAACTAATCGAATTTACTTACGGGGTCTGACCCCGTAAGTTCAAACCCCGTAGGTTTTTCCGTCAACCTACGGGGTTGCTTTTTGTAATGCTTCGTTACACTCAGCACCTTCGGCACTTCGCTCACCGCTCAGCACCTTCGGCCTACAGGGTTGGGTGGAGTGTTTTGGATTTTATTATCTTTTTGAAAACTGATCCATTGATACTTCGACACTGTTCAGTATCATCCTGAGTGATTAATCGAAGGATGAAAACTCATTGTCCGCCTGTGGCGGATCCGCCTTGGGCGGAAAAACTGAGAACTGAAAACTGAGAACTGCTTGGCATGTTCTATTCTTTTTTCTTTCGTGGTAAAATGAGTAAACTCCAAAAAATAGTTTTGTCGTTTTCTCTTATTCCATCGCTTTGCGACAGAATACTGAGTAAACTCCAAAAAATAATTTTGTCGTTTCCTCTTAATCCATCGCTTTGCGACAGAATAATGGACAAATCTAAATTTATGATGTTTCAAGTTCCCCAATTTATCGAAAGGGAAACAAAAATCGCCGGACCGTTAACCCTAAAACAGTTTTTGTATCTGGGCGGCGTCGGGGTGGCGATTTTCTTTTTGTATTATTTTATGGCGGAAAAGTATTTTTTCCTCTTTATGTTTATTACCGCCGTTTTGATAATTGGCGGCGTGTCTTTGGCGTTTATTAAAGTGAATGGACGATCGTTATCTGTTTTAATAATTAATTTCCTGTACTACATGACATCCAGCCGAATGTTCTTGTGGCATAAGAAGGACTCTTCGCCGATAATGTTTAAAAGGGAAATTGTCGTTGCCGGCAAAGAATCGGCGCCAACGCCGATGTTAAAAATCGCCGAACGCAGCCAATTAAGGCGTTTAGCTACTAAAATTGAAACCGGAATAGAATAATATATGGCTCATCCATCAACGCAAAATTTTTTAGAGGTTGATCAAATTAAAGAAGGGGTGGTGATCTTGAGAAATAAAGGGTTAAGAGGAATCCTGATGGTTCCGTCTTTAAACTTTGCCCTGAAATCCGAAGCGGAGCAGAACGCGACAATCTATCAGTTTCAGGGATTTTTAAATTCTTTAGATTTTTTCTGCCAAATTGTTGTTCAGTCGCGTCGTTTAAATATCACCGGCTATCTTGATAAACTTAAGGAACTAGAAACAAAACAAACAAACGAGTTGATGCGAATTCAAACAAACGAGTATCGATTATTTGTCCAACAACTGGTAGAAAGCGGATCAATCCTTACAAAATCGTTTTTCGTAATTGTGCCGTATTCGGTATCCGAGGACTCTGGAGATATAACTGTTAAAAAGGGACTGTTCAGTTCCGTCAAAATCCCTGTTATTAACGACGAAACATTTGCTCGAGCGCGGACGCAGTTGTGGCATCGGATGGAATTTGTCGCCATGGGTTTAAAGCGTTGCGGATTACAAGCGGTGCCATTAACGACGCCTGAGGTGGTTGAACTGTATTGGGGACTACATCATCCTAAAGAAGCCGAGGTTGGATATTACCCGGAATTTCCGATGGATACTGTCATATAAAGATCGACTACCTATACATTTATATTATGGCAAACTGGCTCACGAAAATTTTTTCACAAAACCTAAGAACCCGGGAAACGGTTATTGAACCGCAGACAGTTGATATTAAAGATGTTATTTCCCCGTCTTCCATTGAGATTGGCCAAGCCCATATTGTTTTGGGAGAAAGAATGGCGAAATCGTTCTTTGTTTTTGCTTTTCCTAAATACATTAGCTCCGGTTGGTTTTCGCCAATCATCAACATTGATGTGCCAATGGATATATCGCTGTTTATCCACCCAATTGAGATGGGCTATATTTTAAAAAATCTGCGAAGAAAAATTACGGAAACCCAATCGGAGCTGGAAGAGCGAGCCGACAAGGGGTTGGTACGCGACCCTGCCCTTGATATCGCTTTCCACGACATTGAGACATTAAGAGATAAATTACAATCCACCCAAGAAAGAATGTTCCGTTTTGGTTTATATATCACCATTTATGGCGACAGCGATAAAGAGTTACGCGACACGGAAGTATCGTTAAGAGCGTTATTCGAGGGAAAATTAATCTACATTAAGCCGGCGCTTTATCAGCAAAAAGAATGTTTTATTAGCACTTCTCCGTACGGAATCGATTTGATGCAGGTTTACACGCCAATGAATACCTCGCCATTATCGAGCGCTTTTCCCTTTATTTCTTTTGATCTAAGCTCCAATGAAGGAATTCTTTATGGAATAAATCAGCATAACAATTCGCTGGTATTATTTGATCGCTTTAGTTTGGAAAATTACAACGAGGTTTTCTTTGGCACTACCGGTTCCGGCAAATCGTATTTTATTAAAACAGAAATATTAAGATCTTTAATGTTGGGGACGGATATTCTTGTGGTTGACCCGGAAAACGAGTATCGTTTTCTGGCAGAGACCTGTGGCGGTTCCTTCTTTAACATTTCCTTGAGTTCCGAACAACATATCAATCCGTTCGACTTGCCGCCGGTTAGAGAGGGCGAAGCGCCAGATGATGTTTTAAGGTCAAGTATTATGAATTTGGTCGGACTGTTAAGAATTATGCTTGGCGGATTGACTCCCGAAGAAGATGCGATTATCGATCGCGCCCTAACAGAAACATATGCCGCCAAAGATATCGGTCCGGAATCCGACCCGGCCAACTGGCGCGACAATATCCCGATTATGTCGGACTTAGAACAAGTATTAGAAACAATGGAGGGCGGAGAATCGCTTGTTCGAAGAATCGGCAAGTTTACTCAAGGGACATACGCTAACTTCTTTAACAATCGTTCTAATATTTCTGTTGACAATCACTTCACCGTGTTTGGAATTCGCGATATGGAAGAAGAATTAAGACCGATGGCAATGTTTATTATTATGCGCCACTTGTGGCACACTATACGCGCCGAACTTAAAAAGCGGATTATGGTTGTTGATGAGGCGTGGTGGATTATGCAGTCGGAAGACGGGGCGTCGTTTCTATTTGGAATGGTAAAAAGAGCGAGAAAGTATTGGCTCGGAATCACGACGATCACTCAAGATGTTTCTGATTTTATGAAATCCGATTACGGGCAGGCGATTATCGCTAACTCGGCTTTAAGAATTCTAATGAAGCAATCTCCGGCAGTGATTAATGTTGTTAAAAAAGTATTCAACCTAACCGAGGAAGAAAAAATGCGATTATTGGAAGGAGCGGTTGGCGAAGGAATCTTTTTTGCCGGGCAAAAACATGTTGCCATCCGTTCCGTTGCCTCTTATACCGAAGATCAAATTATCACCACCGCGCCGGAAGAAGTAATGAAGATTAAAAAAGCGCGGGCAAAAATGGCGAATAGTGATAATGTTTAATAAATATTAATGGCAAAAGATCAAGAAGAACAAATTAGCGAAAGTACTCCGGAAATTACCGCCGAACAATTGGGGGCGGTTACGGGGCAGGAATCTGAAGCTGGAAGCAGTCACGATTTAGAGCAATCTCAAGACAATACAGATAGCGAAGGAGATGAGAATAACGAAGATGATAGTGAAAACGACGAGGAAGAAACCCCCGAAAAAATCTCGGAGAATCAGCTATCGATGGTAGAAAAACTGACAAGTCCGGAAGCATTCGTGATGATTCCAACAGCCCTGCTTCTGGATTGTATTGGATTCGCGCTGATTCTCGTTGCCCTCGATGATTTCGGAATAATGGATATTGTTGGTATTTGCACAATTGGCGTATGGACTTTTTTTAGATCAAAGGGGCAAGAGATGACAGTATCAAAAAGCGCTAAAGAAAAAACAGAAAAAGCGATGGTTAAGATCGGCGAAAAGGCAAAGAAATTGGAACAAAAATTTCCCAAGGCCACCAAGTGGGCAAAAAGATTAAAATGGCTAAGGCCGTTATCGATGGGTTTGGAATTTATTCCGTATGTTGGCGCCGCGCCATTGTGGACAATTTGTGTTTTTCTAACCCTTATCCACGGCAATGAATAAAAAAATCACCAACTGCCGGAATATAATTATCGTTTTATTTTTTGCGGTGTTGATTTTTAGCCCGTATTTGGCGTCGGCGGCTTTGGAGGTTGCGTATCCAATAATCCCCGGCGCCGAAGCTCCGCAGATTTTTATGGAAAAGATTAAAAGCGGAGTTCTTAATGCCAACCAAGCGTTGCCTCTTTATGTTTTATATTTTTACACTTTAACAATTATTCTAAGCGGGATATTGGCCTTTGGGTCGGTTATTTATGGCGTTGTCCGTTATTTGATTTCCGCGGGATCGGTTAGCCAAATGATTGCCGCAAAAGAACAGATTGCCAACGCGATTATCGGCCTGCTAATCATCCTTTCTTCATATGTAATAATGACGACGGTTGATCCTAAAATGCTGGTGTCTATTTCTAAACCAGTTACGCCTGCCGGACCAGCAATTAATTATCCAGGCGGTTATGCTGTTTTAATGGATTATATCGAGGTTCCTTTGGGACGGCTTACCGAAAGCGTGATTAAAAAAGGATGGGAAGCAGAAAACGCCGCGGCAGTCGTGCAAGCAGCGGCGGAATATCTATCAACCCTTACGGGGCAGCTTGCCAATTTTACTAATCCGCCAACTGGATCGCGCGGATGTAATTGCAGTCGATTTGATTCGCGATGCTATCTCGCCTCGTGCGGTGGCTCTTGCGAGGTTAAAGACGGATGCACAGAGGTAAGAACAGAATTGGACAGTTTAATTATAAACCGGATTATTCCGCCAGTACCGGGGGGGGTTGATCCAACTCCCAATTCTTGTACCTGCGAGGGACAACCTTGTGTGTCTGGAAACACACGCCGTTGCGATAACGATTTTTACCTTTATATTGATCCTGGTAGCTTGAGTTATAACCTCGCTTCGAAGCAGTTGTTCTATACAATAAGTATTAGAAATAATCCTCTTTGCCCTGCAGATTGGCAAGGATATCGCGCTCATGGCGTCTGGGTTAACGAACCATGGGCTATATGGCAAGGAGGTATTCCGGCCGATCTTGGCGTTGGCATGGTGGCGAGCATTCTTCCCGTATCGGTTGAACCCGGGAACTCTGGTACTATCTGTTCCACGGTTATGATGGACTCGAATACATACGGCTGTAGAACAGGAAACCGAACTGCTAATATATGTTGCAATGTCGCCATAGATAATAGTGGAATGATAGGCGCTACTACTTGCTCTTCCGGAGGAACCGGACCGATTTTAATCAAAGCAAAAATACCAGCCGCGATAGACGCTTTAAAAGCTGCCCGTTGCCGAGCATCGGAGGCGCAATCCGCATTAGCCAAGGAGCTGTTAAGATTAAAATTGGCCGAAGGGTTATTGCGCGATAGCCAGGCATCACCATTAACCTACGAAACATTTATTGCCTTCGAAGGAGAAAATGCCAACGTTATAAGGATACCAATATGGGATAGTGTTAATCTAGAAACAGACCCGTACGACGATCCCGAAGATCCCTATATCAATGAACCCGATGGAACGGATCCGGCTACTTTCTATGTTCCCGTTGACGGAAATGAATACATTATTGAACTATCAAGAAATGCGTTTTTTCAATTTCAACCGGCAAACGGTTGCGGAGGATTAGGCGGTGGCGGTGGCGGAGGAGGATCGCCACCCGCGGCATGCACGGCATCGGTCATTGATCCCTTCCCAGCGTTTTATCAGTATGGGCCATCGGGGGTGGTTAACCCATGGCAAAACTCGCCAATCGATGCTTGTAGTCCGTCAAATCTGATTATGAATTACGGTTGCGGGCCGACTAGTTTAGCCATGATTGTTAAAAGCATTACCGGACGAGATGTAAATCCGACAATAATCGCCAATCAATTAAGAGTCCCCAGCAGTCCCGCAGAATATACTTGCGGATCGGGAGCGACATTTGCCGGATTGCAGAGGATTGCCAGCGATTACGGATTAAATTCTGTTAGTATTTCCGATAGTCAAATAAGCAGCCATATCGCTAAAAAACATCCTGTATTGGCTTATTGCCAAACGACATTCGGCAATCCCAACTCTGAACACTTAACGGTAATAAAGGGTGATAACTGTATCCAATTTCTTTTTCAAGACACGGTTTACGGAGAAAGATGGGAAAACAAAACAGTCGTTAAGGACAATTATAAGTGCAACACCTTCCTGGCTTTTTGCAACGCCTCCGAGGGAGCAGATTGCGGGGTCCCGGTGATCCCGCCCGGGCCAGCCCCTGTTGGTAATTTCATCGCCGTTGACGGAACAAATTGTTCTGAAAACCGATCAACGAATAAAGATTTGAATCCAGAACTCGCAAGAAATTCTTTCATGGAAAAAAACAATACTATCGCAAAACAAGCAGACGGCTATCACGCTTATATTGACCGCGTCCCATTATACAACTGGACTGGTTTTGATGCCGGAGCGCCATATTTGAACGGACTTGTTGGCCGAAGGCCGGATATTTACGAAGTATTCAGCTTAAAAAGTCCGAGCTCCCTAGAGGCGCTATGGCCCATTCATGGAATAAATTTGTGGGGTGGCACAACCGGTGAAACGGTAAGGGTTCCCGATGCGACAGGATACGACATTGGTGGTGGCTTTGAGGCATTAGTAGCTTATGCTGATTCCAATAGTATTACCCTTAATTATCTTAGAGAAGATCAAGTGGCAATCGGTTATGCGGTTCAAATTAATAATATTAATGTTGATCCGAATATCGTTAAAGCATACCAAGACAATGAAGCGTGCGTTAGCACCGCTGGCGGAATAAAGAGAAATCTACTTGCGTTAAAAGTCGGCGATCCCGTTGGCACTACTTCTCAAAGAGTGTTCTTCGTGATTATCAGGGACAGCGGAGCGTTTATGGATCCGCGACTTATTCAAGATTGGTGGGAACCATAATAACCAGCTATGCCGTATTACACAAAATATTTTCACTATCCTATAGTAATGATTACCGCTATTTTGGTAGTTTTTGGATTTTTTGTCTACATAAGCCGACCCGCTATTGTTTTAGCTGCCGACGCGGAAACGCCGGTTACCGACAAGCCACTTAACTGTAAAAGTCAAATGGAAATTAATCTTAACATTCCCATTGTCGGACGATTCAATGTTGAGTTTTCGCCCAACAAGCTGGAGATGCCTATTGGCCAGTCGGTTGACGAAACAGAAGATCAAGCGCGCAGAATCATTGATTATATGCAAAGAATTATTGATGCCGCGGGAGTGGAAATCACGACAGCCGAGAATATGGTTGCTTTAGCAAAATTGTGCGGCAAACCACCTGTCTCGGCCGGGCAACCGGATTATACTTGCAGTGCGAGTTGTAGTTTGCAGCCAAGCTATACTTGTTGTCCTCCAATAACTATCACTAATCCGATTTGTATTCCATGCCCCGATGTATGCCGATCAAATAGTTGTGGCGGTACCGCATGCCCGCCAGGAATCCCCGCCTTACAAGAGACAATCGAGGGGCAGGTGGCGATTATCAAGGATAACAAGCAATTAATTAACGATATTTTTACACTAAAAGTAAAGCCCCCAATTGGCGCCTGGTGGTGTACATGTCCGGCAACCAACCGAGCAGACCTTGCGTATGGTTTTTGTCTTCCGCCACCGGGAAGATGTCGCAGCGAAACACAGTTGACTCTTGATAAGCTGGAAAAAGCGCGCAGTGGCGATTTTCAGGTTTGGCGGTTATTATCATGTCCGCCAGTAGTATGTGTGTCTACTCCCACCACTTGTGATTGTGGACCGTTTGGTATTATCCCACTAACTTCAGTAATATGTCCTGATCCATACGTGGCTGGACCTAATAGCACCTGTTGGTACCGCAAGCCACCGGGATTAAAGGACTGTGTATTAAGGCCGACTGATTTGGAAGAAGGAGCGGCGGGACAAAAGCAAATTTCTTTGCCCTCCAGTTGTCGAGATGCCGTTGCTTCTGGTATTCTTGGAGAGTGCTGGGGAAACACCCGTTGTACAGTTGAAAAAGAGAACGGAAGAATACCCCTACCTGAATGGTACTGCGCAGGAAACGAATCGGAAACCGAAGATTACTTCTGTTGTGAATAATATTAAATTGCAAATTATATATGAAGAATCGTAATAAATTATTCGCTGTCGCCTTATTCGCCTTAACTGCCATTTCTTTGGTTGGCGTTTTTGCCGCCCCTTTGGAAGGAATATATCCGGAAATTACTTCCGGGGTAATCGTTCCCACCACAACAAAAACTTTATTGCCCGTCTATGTAAAATATATATTTTCCGCTCTCGTCGCCTTATCGGGAATAATCGCTTTTGGGTCGGGAGCGTATGCCGGAGTAAGAATTGCGATGTCGGCGGGGGACCCCTCGGCGTTTAGCGATGCTAAGGATCGATTATTTGCCGCCGGCTTAGGAATTGCTTTTACTTTGGGCGCGGTTGTTATTCTTAATACCGTTGACCCGCAGATTGTTACCTTCAAGCCGTATTTAGGAATTGATTTGGGGTTGGTTTTAGATAAAGACGCCGGCTGTAAAGACGCCAAAAATCCCGAAGCGCTTAATCAAACCGTTCCGAGTATCATGCTGGTTCCCAGTAGTAACCCCGATATCGATGCCACCTTTAACGCTCGCTGTATGAAATTTATATCCACAAATTCAGGAACGCTGGAGGCCAAAGTATATAGCTCTCCCAACTACACTAACCTTATCGGTACTTATAATAACGATACCGTTGCCGAGGCAACTGTTGCATTTCCTGCCGCTACCCCTCGTTCAATTAGCTTT
>JAZDOL010000035.1:0-2395 GCA_043798775.1 bacterium
CCGCAACTCGCAGAGTTGCGATTCAATCGAAAGGACTTGGTGGTCATCGTCTTCGGTAGATTTTCTAGCGTAAATTATGTATTCCATATCTTTGTTAGTTTAACGAAAAATTTTCTTTTACCTACAAAACCAAAAATTGATTTTTTCTTTCAAATTTCCGTTCAATTTCGCCGCCGAGCCCGGAACGGGCGAGGCGGAAACATTGACATATCCGAAAGTGTGGACTATTCTTAGATTAGCTCGGACGTTTTTCGCCGCCGCAGGCGGCGAGGAAAAGCTCCCGTGATTTGCGGCTCGTCCGCAAGCGGGCTCGCCGCGTTCTTTAAGAACCGCCAAAGAACCGGAAAATATCGGCTCGGACTGCATTTTAATTTTGGGAAAAGAAAATTTTTAATCATTTAAAATTTTAATTTAATTATAAAGGTCGAATCATTAATAACCAAATATTTCTTCTCCATAATTCTATCTTAACTTTACCAAAAAGTTGTTGAATTATGGGGTTACTTCACTAAACAATGAAACTACAGAATAAGAGAAGAGTAAAATATATAGCGAGCTTTTCATTTATAGTTGTTGGGGCAATAATAGTTGCTTTTGCAGGGAATATTTCAGCTCAGACTTATCCATCAGGGATGGTTAGTTATTGGAAATTTGATGGTAGTCTTACCGACGAATTAGGAATTTACAATGGAACAATGGGATATTATGGAAGCTATGCAGAGGGAATTATTAACCAAGGTTTGCATGGTGCGATGGGCTGCTCTAATCCATTTGCAGCAAAAGTAGACAATTTCCCAAACTTAGATTCCTTCACGATAGAAGCTTGGATAAAACCATCCTGTCCGCCGAATAGCTGGCAGGGTTCGCTAACTATAAGCAAGCATCATGATATGGGAAGCTATAATGGTGTAGGTTACGTACTCTTTACAGTCCCAAGCCCATATGGGAGTTCAAATTATAAGTTCGCCCTTCAAACCTTTGATATGGTTAACGGCCAAAGTATCGGCCAAGGTATGTCATCACCTTTAACCTATCCTTGCGGTAGCTGGTCTTATGTTGTCTTATCACGGGACAGGGGAAACGAGTTTAATCTCTTCGTAAACGGGGAAGAAGTAGCAAGTGTTTTAGACAATGTTGTCGGTTCCCTTGCGAACAATGAGCCTTTAGTGTTTCATGGGTTTACCTCGGGAGGATGTGGCTGGGGTATGAGCGCTATAACAATGGATGAAGTCGCCATTTATGACAGGGTTTTAAGCGAAGCTGAAATTCAGCAGCATTATCAAAATGGCCTAAAAGGTTTAGGTTATGAAATAGTTGTTATTCCTATTCCTGTGCTAATTGACATTAAGCCCGGCAGCTTCCCTAACTCCATCAACCTCAAGAGTAAAGGCAACGTTCCTGTGGCCATTCTAAGTGATTCGACTTTTGATGCAACTACCGTTGACCGAAGTACTGTATTATTTGCTGACATATCTCCACTTTCCATCGGTGAAACGCCCGAAGATGTAAACGGCGATGGGCTACTGGATATGGTTTTGCATTTTAAGACACAAGATTTGTTGAACTTACAGTCTGGCGATACAGAAGCCTGCCTGGCCGGAAAGACTCTAGGTGGACAGGAGTTCAAAGGCTGCGAGAGTATCCGCATTGTTAAATAGGATGGGCAGAGGCAAATATTGAAACCTCAGATAGTATAATCTTACCTTAATTCTAAAAACTCTTTTCCTTGTGAGGACGAGCAAAATCCGCTTGTTTTGGCGGATTTTGTTTTGATTAAATAATTTGCCGCCAAGAGTAAAATCTGTTAAGATTTTACTTAGTGAGCTTTACTCGCTAAAAAACTTGAAATTGTCAAAGAACGCGGCGAGCCCGCTTGCGGGCGAGCCGCAGATTACGGGGGCTTTTCCTCGCCGCCTACGGCGGCGAAACATGGTCGAACTATTTTAAGTATACGGAGCAGAGGATTTTATTTTATCGAGAGACCGCCTCTATTGAGGCGGTTGCGAGACCGAGACGTTCGAATAATTTTTGTATTCGATTTCCGAAATCGAGGAGGCGTCAGCCGGGATGATTTCGGAAATCAAACGGGTTCTATTTGTTGTTACGTAATAAATTGCGTAATAAAAATCAGAACATAAAAACAACATCCTTACAAACTTGAGAATATAAGGATGTTGTTATGAGTTGAGAAGAAGAGTTGTGTCCGATTTTTTCACTTATCCCCAAATTATCCCCAAATTTATAGGTTTCGGAAACCTATATTCTACCTATATTCTACGTTTGGTGGGGTTCTGAACCGAGCCACAGAGCAGAGGATTTTATTTTATCGAGAGACCGCCTCAGCCGAGGCGGTTGAGAGATCGAGACGCTCGGAAAGTTAATCAAAAACAGCCCC
>JAZDOL010000059.1:0-2320 GCA_043798775.1 bacterium
CCGCAAAACAGGTTCTAACATCGTTCACGCTCCGTAATTATATGAAACTAAAAAAAATTCAAGAAAGAATAGTGGAGATACTAAAAATTCTTTCTGATGAAGAAAGGAGGAAGAAGATAATGTGTGGTATAAAGGAGATTGCCCTCGGGCAACTAAGAGAAGCGAATCGACCGTTGTTCGCAGAACTCAAGGTTTTAGAGGGGCAACAACAAATTTTAATAAATAGTCGTCAGGTGTGGATAGGGGCCGTATCTATTCTGGTTGGTATCTGCGCCATACTCGCATCAATCTTTATCGCCATTTGGGTTCCTTCGCACCAAAAAATTGAAGAGCAACATAGCGAAATCCAGGCAGTATACAAGAATCTAATAACTAACCAAGATATTTTTATATCAAATTCCAATGGTAGCAGAAAGTTAGAGAATAGTAATTCAATTGCGGATCTCCCAGAATTTTATATTGAAGACGATATAAACGATGATGCCAGAAAAATTCTTCAAGATACTTTCGGCCTTATCCAATATCGTTTCTTTCTCTATTATCTTCATCAAACAGCGCTAATGAACAGCGAGATCGAACAGATAAGAGATTATTTTATTGTCACCGGAGCTAAGCCTTTTGGCGAATTAAACCCTACGAAATCATATTTGTCGACAATGGAATATCTTACTTTAGAAGAATTAGATACCAAGTTTAATTATCAGTATGATACAGAGTGTCTACAATATTTTTTTGAATACAATTTTTTATACCTAAGTATTGATGGGCGTGGAAAAACCGAATGTCCGGATAGCTCGCTCAACCGTATTTTTAATTTGGGATTTTTAGAAGACGATACCCCCGAGTGGCTGCTTCCACTATTAAAAAGGGCACTAAACCAAAGAGAGTCCGGTCTTGGTGACAGGTATTTTAAGTGAAACTACCCATCAAACAGGTTCTAACATCGCCCCATAACCTCAGCAAACTTGAGCACGGCTCGGGAGATCGAGAGGCATCAAAAATCGCCAATCGGGCGGTTTTTTGGTAGAATAAAATATATGGCCAGGAACAAAAAAATCATAATAGCAAGCGGGGTAATTTTAATAACGGGAATTGCCGTTTTTGCGTTTCTCCACCAATTTTCAGCACCGCAGAAAACAGTAGCGGCAGAATTAATGCAATTATGTGATCCTCCTCCCGTGCCTCCCCTGCAGTGCCACGAAGAACGTATCGTAATTAACCTGACTACAACAGAGGGAGAGCTCATCCCCAAGTTAAAAGAGCAGGGTTATATCAGAAGCGAATGGGCCTTCAACTTTGTGTTGAAGATAAAGGGCTGGCAGGGAAAAATTGAGCCGGGAGGCTATATAGTTTCAAAAGGAATGAATGCCTGGGAACTGGCTGATAAGCTGGTCAATCATCAATATCAGAAATGGGTAGTGATACCCGAAGGATTAAGAGCAACGGAAATCGCGGAAAAACTGCAAAAGGAATTAAACTTGAGTAATTTGGCAAAAGGAGAATTTCTTATCGAAGCTCACGAAGGTTATCTGTTTCCCGACACTTATCTTCTGAATTTGGATTATACGGGCGCGGATGTTGCGAAAAGGATGAAAAGCCAGTTTGATGAGAAGACGGCGGATCTGTCTAAAGAAGCGGCAGGAAAAAACATCAGAAACGACACCTTGATAGTTTTAGCTTCTTTGGTGCAGAGAGAAGCGGCGAACGAAGAAGAGATGCCCCTAATCGCAGGAGTAATCTGGAATAGGTGGTTAAAAGACATGCCATTCCAAATCGATGCGACAATCCAATATGAGTTAGGTGGACCCGGAAACTGGTGGCCCATCATAAAGCCGGACGATTATAAACTTGATTCGCCCTACAATACCTATATCCACAAGGGCCGTCCGCCGACACCGATCTGCAATCCCGGCTTGGCGGCGATTAATGCGGTGATAAACTCGGAAGACAGTGAATATCTTTATTATCTGCATGACAGCGAAGGACAAATTCATCTCGCTAAGACCTACGAAGAGCATCTAAAAAATATCGGACAATTTCTGACGGAAGAAACCAGCAACAAGGGAGAAGCCAGCGAATCGTGGGAAGCGGTAAAGCAAGCCATTAGTAATTGTGAAGTGGAAAAGGTTTGGCAGACGCACGATAGAGTCGTAACAGTAAAACTAAAAACAGGAGAAGAATTAACCGCCGTTGAACCGGAGATTGACGCCGTGATAATTATAACCGAAGCTACAAAACTGAAATGCGGCAGAATTCCGATAGGGACCGAGTGATGCTTAATTGGTAGTTCAACCACATCAAAACTGTCCATCGCTGGGCA
>JAZDOL010000064.1:0-4594 GCA_043798775.1 bacterium
ATCGCAATAGCCACATCCCAGTCGCCCTTTTTCATGCCGCCGGGAAATATCTGCAGGTCCTTTGATTTTAATTCAAAACCGGCTTTTTCAAGAGCGTCAAAGAAGGCCTTTTCCTCTTTGGTGTCCGACTTAATGACATAGGCGATAGCCCTGACTAACTGTCTGTTTGCCGTTGCCAATTTTAAAAGTTCCCGGAAATTTACCCTTGATTTATAGAGGTTTTTCGCCGAATGATACATATTGCTTACATCGACGAAAACACCAACTCTATGGTTTTTTCTTTGTGGTACTGTGATCTTATGTGACATGCGATAATTGTCCACGAACGCAGTGAGTGGTTACAATTATCAGCACCGAGCACATAAAACTTTATGTGCTCGGTAACTTTTTGTTACCAATCGCTTCGTTCTTGGACAAAAACTTACTTATCGAGACCGAGTTTTTTGGCTACGGTCAAATACCTTTTGGGATCAATCCTTTTTAAATAATCTGAAAGTCGTTTGCGCTTGGAAACCATTTTTAGCAAGCCAAGACGAGAAGAGTTGTCTTTCCCGTGTTTTTTTAAATGTTTTGCCAATTGCTCTATTTCTTTGGTAAACAAAGCAATCTGCGCCTCCGCAGAACCAGTATCCTTGTCATGGATTTTAACCTTTTCTATTACTTTTGTTTTTTCTTGAGGAGTTAACATAATTCTAATTAGCTCTGATATATTAACATGTTGCCGATTATTTTGCAAATTCAATTTTTTGATTTAAGCCTCCTTGTGGGTTATAATTATTATGCGACCCATGGATATCAAAACTCTCAAAATACAATATCTTGAACATCTGGAAATCGAGAAGAACCGCTCGCAAAAAACACTTGAGAATTACGGCCGGTATCTAGACCGTTTTCTTCAGTTTACTAAAATAACAAGCCCGTCCCAAATTACAGAAGATGCCATCCGCCAGTATCGATTACAGCTGAATCGGTTAAGGGACTCGGATGGCAAAGGGCTTAAGAAAGTAACTCAAAACTATCATATTATCGCCCTGCGTAATTTTTTAAAATACTTAGCCAAGAGGGATATAAAATCAGTTTCCGCTGAAAAAGTTGAGCTTGGCAAGCAAGAGGATAGGGAAGTAACATTTCTAGAACGGGATGAGTTGGATCGATTATTGAACGCGCCGGAGGGCACTGAAATTGACGCTCTCCGCGATAAAGCGCTTTTGACAACACTCTTCAGTACCGGCATGCGCGTGTCGGAACTTTGCGCTTTGGACAGGGATAAGATAGATCCGAAAAGGGGAGAGATATCAATCCGCGGAAAAGGCAGTAAGATAAGGGTAGTTTTTCTTTCCGACGACGCAAAAAATATTCTTAATGATTATTTAAATAAAAGACCGGATGTGGATGAAGCCCTTTTTATAAGAATCCCGAGAAGTAAAACATTTTCAAAAGATTCCAATTTACGCCTAACTCCCCGAAGCATCCAAAGGGTAGTTGAGAAATACGCCATCAAAGCCGGAATAGTCGGAAAGAATGTCTCTCCTCATACCTTGCGCCATTCTTTCGCCACCGATCTGCTCCGCAACGGGGCCGACATCCGTTCTGTTCAGGCGCTTTTAGGGCATTCATCCGTTACCACAACTCAAATTTATACCCATGTTACCGACAAGCAACTCCGCGAGGTCCACGAGAAATTTCACAACAAAAAAGGACGCTAAGCACGTCCAAAACTGCCTCCCGAAAAAGTTAATTTACTGCCCGGCAACTTTCTTACTCAACCAAGACGACCATTGCTCCCTCTCTAACCTTGCTGCCGACCTTCACGCCAATCACGTCGCCCTTCTTGGCTTGTTCCACGTCTTGGTGGTCTATTTGCATAGAGTCCACCGTTTGCTCAAAATCGGAGCCATGGCCCTCAAATTTTATTTTGTCACCCACTTTGAGGGGAGCGGCGAGCTCAACAATTGCCACCTCGCTTTTCCCGTAGTAATGGGTAACTTTGCCGACCGGTTTCATGTTTTTAATTATATACTTCCTAAAAAATAATGCCAGATAGTGCAGTATTCTTGAATTAGTCCGAACGCATTTCGAGTTCCGCAAACTTGTGTCCTATCCGTTGAACGATGGTGAATGGACTAGGTTCTTTTTTTTTAGAAATTTTGCGAGACGGGATTTTTCTGTTTTTTTAGATGTTACTAATTCTTTTGCTTTTTTATTGTACCGAATGATAAATTGTCTAATCTCTTTTTTGGGCAATATTGTTTTTGCATCAATTAAATTTCTCCAATTTCTGCTTATGGGCTTCGGGCTTTTGTGACATATGATAACTTGCTCGAGGTATATGCGAAATAAGCGCAGAATAATATCCGCCGGAGGAGAATAAAATTTAAATCCTCCTATTTTTCTTAATTTTTGCGATAAAGCTTTTTTAGGTAATGGGAAAGATTGATATACCCGAAATTCAACTCCTTTTTTCGTTATATAAATAGGAATTACAGAAAGCAACTCGTTTCCTTTTATATACAAATCTAATTTGGGCCTTTTGGCTCTTTTGGTCATTGAGTATTGTAGGGCCCAATCGTCGCCATCTAATCCGCCATGTTTTTCACAAAGAACTTTCAATATTTTGCCAACTTTATTGAAATCATTGTTCAGTACATAAATATCAATGTCCTGATTGGTTCTAAAAAATTTTTCCGCAATTCCAGCAATTCCAACTCCTCCATACACCCAGTACTTTATATTTGCCTTTGTGAGCATCGGCAGAATTTCATTAAACGCAGTGGTCAAATGCTTATTGCCGTGATGATTTTTTTTCATACTATTTCCTCATCAATTTTGGATTTGTTTCGGATTTTGTGCTTCGGATTTCGAATTTAATATTAGCACCTGTGGCTCAAAAAAGCATTCATATTTGATATTGGTGCAGTATTCTTGAATTAGTCCGAACCGCTTTCGCCCCGCCACGGCGCGGCGAGGAAGTCCCCCCCGCGAAAATTCGGAAAGGCGGCGGAGCCGCACCGCTGACAATTTCAAGTTTTTCTTTGGCGGCAAATTCTTTTAGCTATAATGGCCTATAACGAACATAGGTACCATCAGAAGCTCGGAATACAATGTCACCCTCAGATTTATCTGTATAAGCAGTTCCAAGCACCGGATCAGTAAACTCCGGTTGCAAAGAAGCTTTTATATCATCAAAGAAAATCTTAGTTTTTCCTTGAGCATCAACGACATAACACGGGAAAGAAGATTTTTGAAAGACGAAGGTTTGTCCATCATGCAAAATAAATCCAGGAAAATCCAAAGAAGGAATAAATGCGCTACCACCTTTGTTGTAGTAAAATTGAGCATTAGAATTTATGGGATATCTATCTTTAGAAATGAATCCAATTCCCTCATCTATGATATTGTTCGGAGAATATCGCTCATCGTACACAACAAATGAATTGCCAGACAGGGCCTTAAAGATAAAAATGCGAGCCAAACTATCACAAGCTGCTGTTGGTTCTGTGCCAAATGGTCCCTGATCGTGTGCAAAGTCCCTAAAAGCAACGAGAAGTATCCTGGCTCCATTTAATTGACTCTGTATACCGTACCCATCTACATAAGTACCTACATCCCACGCCTTAACATAACCATCGGGCATACCGAATAATCCCTTTGCCAGATTCGAATCTTTAACTTCAACTGGTTGATTATTCCAATGATGTACATCCTTTACTCCCGTTCCTGTTACCTGATTATTTCCATTAGTTTTAACTTCTGTTTGTTTCTGATTAGTCCACCAATAAACTGTACCACCAATAACTATGGCGGTAAGAATAACCGATATAACAATAGCGGCAATTGGATTTTTTGGAGAAGTATTAAATTGGTCTGTTTGCTGTTCCATAAATTAGAACAAATTCATGATTAAAAAATTTTTCTTTTCTGCTTCTATAAAATATGGTTCGAGCCGACCCCAGTAGTAGAACCTTCGGTTCACTACGGGGCGCGTGTTTTTAACGGGTTCTTTTGCGGTTAGTGCAATCTGCTTTCCAAAGATATAACGCGACGTTCTAAGGCTGAAAATTCATCTATGTCAACCTTCTTTTTAAGAGCACCTTTAATAAATTCCAAATCGGTTTTCACTATAACCATATCTTTTTTCACCGTGAGCATATCCTCTTTCACTATCCTTATATCTCCAGTTAAATCATCAATCTTATCTTTGATTTCTGGAATTTGAGAAGTTTGTTCGGCTACTAAACCAAATTTACTGTTAAAATCTTCTAACAATGCACCGATTTCTATAACTTTATCTTTTTTGAGCTTTTTTGTTTTCATTAATTCACTTTAGCATGACAAAATATGTTGTCAATTTCCTACGTGGTGCAGTATTCTTGAATTAGTCCGAACCGCTTTCGCCCCGCCACGGCGGGGCGAGGAAGTCCCCCCGCGAAAATTCGGAAAGGCGGCGGAGCCGCACGAATGACAATTTCAAGTTTTTCTTTGGCGGCAAATTCAAATTATCAACTATTATAAGGGCTTATTGATTTTATGTGCCAAAAAAAAGCCGAATGCCAAACCAATAATAATAGAAGGAATAGCACCTATAAAATAAAGT
>JAZDOL010000071.1:0-6392 GCA_043798775.1 bacterium
TATCTTCCGGCACTTCGCTCTTTTTTAAAACCGAGCCGAAAACATAAACCCGCGCCGCTGAATCGAGACGCCGAGTCGCGGTTTTTATTTTGTTGGCGTATTTTAAATAATTATTAAAATACTTTTCTTGTTCTCGCGCCCTTTCGATTAGAATATCGGTCAAAGTGATGCTTCCGGACATATTTTTTTAAGAAATTTAATCAATACTTCAACAAATTCTCCCATTTTTTCGACTTGATAACGATTAAATTCAACGGGTAGGTATCTTGAGGTAATATATGTTTGATTAAGGTCGCCAATGACGCTAGCTTGTTTTTTCAAGAATCTATCTGTTTCTTTTTGTTTCCGATATGTTTTCCCGACCTCAAGTAAAAGCTTTTCAAGTTCATGAATTTTTGGGAAGTCCCGCAGTTTAATCAACAAACAATATTTTAAATATAATTGCGTGGCTTGCTCAAAACTAAAAGCCGACAAGAAATAATGTTTTTTCTTAAGTTGTTCTGTGGCGCTTTCAAAAAAAATCTCGGCTCGCTCCTTTAAAAAACCTGTTTTCATATTCCAATATTGATTATTTAATCTTATTGTGTTTTGGATTTCATCATTTAAGATTTTTCCGCCAGAGGCGGATCCGTCGTAGGCGGAGAATTTGTCCTTCGGCTTTGCTCAGGATGGTGAGCGTAGTCGAACCATTTAGAATTTAGTGTTTCGGATTTAGGATTTATCTAACTATGGGGTTGCCATATATTTTTTCCAGGAGCGCTGGAGATTCAGTATTTTTCTCCTCAAAAACAGATATTTTTTGACGGTTTCGTCGAATTTTTCCCACTCTACGCCGGTCTCAATAATATCTCTGGTTTCTTCCAAATAAACAATCATTTTATTGCAGTGCAACATCGCTTTTTCCAGTAACTGCAGACATTCCGGCTGGTTGCCAAAACGATATGAATGAGCTTCGGCAATCAAGTGCGGCAAACCGAGAGCGCAAGGAAGCATATTATGAAAAATTAGGGATTTTGCCGTCCCGCTGCCGACTTGGCCTTCCGAAGCTTTAGCGAAGGAGGCTGTTGCCGCCATTGTTGAAGGCATATCCCCTTGGGGCTGATTGCCAGAAGGCGAAACGACTTCTGGGCCGGACTTCCCCGCAGCAGAATTTCTCTTATCTTCTGATCCTTGTCTCTTTTGTCCCTTTGCCGTCCCGCTGCCGAAATTGCCCGATATTGATAGCTGGTCCCCCTGGGACTGATTACCAGAAGGTAAGACAACTTCGGCACCGGAACGATCGGCATCGGGACGAATAATATATCTTATTATAAATACCGCTAACGCCAGCGCGGACTGATAAACCTCAAGATCGAGAAAGCTTTTTACCGGTCTTTTGGGAAAATATTGCTCCATAATATTGATTATTTATCTACCGCCAGTGGCTTTAAATTTTCTATTTTATTAATATTGTCGTTCAACAAATAATCGCCCTCCAAAGTGGATATCTTTCTTTTCTTTCGATCTGTTTTCGGCTTATAAACGGCATGTAATGGATAAAATTCAAAATAATCTTTTTCATCAAACCACGCGCATTTGAAATGAAATACTCTTAATCCTGTCAATCGCGACAATGCCAAGGCGTATAGCGTTAACTGCTCGATTGGCCGTTCTTTTTCCGCCTTTGGTTTGTAATCAAGAATGTGGATCATTCCATTTCTGATTTGTAAAATATCAATGTGGCCGGTAATCAGTTTAGGCAATTCCCCTTCCTGGGTTTCGCGGATATCTTCGCCTTTTTTTCCCTTCAGATACAATTTGAACCCCAGCTGTTTCTGCATATGCGTCAAATCCTCGCGGGTTAAATATACGGGAATTTCGCAAGCCACGGTTACCGAATCGTTTGCCAGCATAAATTTTTCCAATAACTCGTGCCGTTCTTCGTTGGTTTTTGCCGTTTGCGTCACAAAGGCGGCTAACTTTGTGGCATAATTTTCTTTCCCGCGGACGATCATCTCTTTCTTGTTGAACACCAATGGCGATTCGGAAGCGCGCAAACCTTCCTGAAAATATTGATGAGGGCATTCGCCGGGAACCATTTCCAAAAATTCCTTGAGCGGTTTGAATTTATAATGGCGAAAACTCTCTTCAATGATCAGTTTCGCTTTCGCCCGATGAAAACGATAACGATATAATTGCCGGTGCGCCAGAGTCGCTGTTTCAATGATATTGCTTGGAGAAAAATCTTTTATCGCGAATTGTCGCATCCGCGAGAAAGCGCAAAGCGGCTTATATTCTTCATACCAATTGGCAATCGATGTCGCCTGAATTTCCACGCCATCTTTTTGTTTAAGAATCTTACTGACCTGTTCATACGAGTATCCCAAATTATAATAACTGATGGCGTTTAAAATCACTGGCAAAGAATATCTTTTTCCCTTAACAGAAAAAGGAGTAAAGGTGCGACGGCAATCACTACAAATATACAACTGTACCTTTTCTTTCTTTTTTTGTCGCATCCCCCGTTTTACAAAATTATGCGAACCGCAGTAGGGACAGTGCTTCTCGCTGCCGACTCGGCCGTCCGAAGCTTTAGCGAAGGAGGCCATTGCCGCTATTGGAGGCATGTCCCCCTGCGACCCGACTCCAAAGGACTGTTCAACTTCGGCACTGGTTCGACATCGCTCACCACAAGTGGGACGGTCTATCTCACGATCCTTTGGTGGTTCGATATCACTACTTCTGGCGATTTTCGCTTCTAACAGCGTATCCGTGATATGAATCACCTCCTTTTTTTCGCCAATTATCTTTATTTTTATGAACTTCAAAATCGAAGATAATAACGAATTTCCAATCCTTTTTTCTCTATTGAAAACTTTCATTTATTTATTAAGGAGTTGAATTTTCTGCCTGCGGTGAGCTTGCTTGTGGTGAGTTTATCGAACCCATCGAATCCGCTAATTATCCTTGTTTTTATGAATTTCAAAATCGCAGATAGCAATGAATTTCCAATCCTTTTTTCTCTATTAAAAACTTTCATTTATTTATTAAGGAGTTGAATTTCCTGCCTGTGGTGAGCCCGTCGAATCCACTTGCGGTGCGTCTGTTGAATCCGCCGAAGGTGCTACTGGTTCGACAACCGATTCGCTCGCTATTTGTTCAATCGGGCTCGGAGGGATAATTTCTTGCGCTGGTGGTGTTACTGTTTCAAGCGGAGTTTCTGTTGGCGTTTCTGGTTGAAGTTGAACCTCAACCGCGGGAGAATCTACCGGCGGCGTTGGATTTGTTTGAGAACTGGAAACTGGAAACTGAGAACTGGTTTCTATGCTATCGCACTCTCCCCTAACCTTTACCCATTCGCCGTTACTAATCCATGTGCAGTAAATGTCGCCGGTGGTCTGGTCAACCATTTCTAGTTTTTCCAAACGCGCCTTTTTGGCGAATATCTTATCAACAACCAGCTCTTTAAACGACGCCACACCGTCCTTAAGCGTCAAGCCAAGCGATTCAAGGGCGTTCTTGATAACTTCAGTAAGCGTAGTCGGCATTCCCTCGGTTATCGGAGTTACTCCGCCCAGCGAACCCTCACCGTTTAGAGAGCCAATCCCCACCATTCCTCTTAACTCGTCGATCTGCTTTTGTTGCCTGCTCGCCGCCAAGGAGAGGCTATCCACCGTTGAGGAAAGTTCTTGAACGCCTTTTGTAAGCAAAGATACCAAATAGGCGTAATCGATACTTTCCACATTTCCGCCTTGCCAAATCACTACCTCGGGAATAACCTCCTGTAAGTCCTCCGCAATAAAACCAATTCTTCTCTTGGTGCGATCGTCTATCAGCGAAAGGTCGGAAGGGGCGGCAGAGTCCTTGGTGTAGTTGAAAAAGACAGGGTTAAGCCGATTGATTTCATCAAGTCCGTAAGCCATCTCTTTAATATTTTCTTTATATCTGCGGGATGAAGTTCCACAAGCGCCATTAACAAATTCAATGTCCCCGGTAGCGGCCTCTGTACACAATGTCCGATCATCAGTGCCGGCAATCGAGGTAGTAATTCTGGCGCCTCCCGCAACATGCAATTTTTGAAGGGGTCCCGTCGTCCCGATGCCGACGTTGCCGGAGCTGTCGATTGACATTCGCGTATATCCACTTAATGCATCACTAGGATAGACGTTGCTCGCGACTGCAAAATCCAAGCGATTTGTATCTTGTATACCAATCCAAGCTGGCCAGTTACCATTTGATTTTTCAAAACCCAAAGCCGCAACTTGTCCAGAACCTGTAGTCCCAATAGTCATCGCTCCATAGCTCGAACCACCATTTACTTCTAATTTAAAACTAGGAGCCGTCGTCCCGATGCCGACGTTGCCCGCATTTGTAATCCACAACCTGTCACTGTTATTTGTCTTAAGACTTAATGCATAGTTATCGGTTAAGCCTATAAACCTGTTTGCCCCGCTTAACCCTATGTCACCTACTACACTTAGTTTCTGTCCCGGAGCCGTCGTCCCGATGCCGACGTTGCCCGCTCCTGTTATTCTGACCCTTTCCAACAGTTTTGCAGTAGATGCATCTCGGAGACTAAAAGTTAAATCGCTGTTAGCAAAGGCACTACCATCTGGGTCAACCAAACTTATCAAACCAACCGCGTTTCCTCCTGCAGTCCTTGCAACCTCAAATGCCAATCCTGCATACTTGTTACTCGCTGTATCAGATGTAACATCATTTGTTAGTTTAAGGATATTGTGAGGAAAAGTAGCATAAGGATTCCCAAAATCCGGGGAATAACTAGTAGTGTCGGCCTCAGTAAGATGTAGCCTAGCCCCCGGAGCCGTCGTCCCGATGCCGACGTTGCCAGATGTTGGATTCAACACCAGATTGTTTCCAGTACTTCCACCAGCACTAAACGCCGCTATTGAAGAATATGTGTTCCCAGTCGCCGCACCAGTCTGGAAGGACAAACCAGAACCAACAGAACCATATACAAAATCCGATGTGGTAAACTTCGTATCTATAGTAAAATTGTTACCAATAATAACATGCAACTTACCACTTGGTCCCGTCGTCCCGATGCCGACGTTGCCGTTTATTGCTAATGCTGCCGTCCCCGGACTGTTATAATTAATTCCTACACCGCTATTTGTAGTATCAACAATAAACTTAACAACATTGCTTGCATCGGCAACCTGCAACGCTGCGGTCGAACCAATCGCCTGATAAATACGATTTGTTGTTTTTATACCGTAATTAGTAGTAGAAAGAACATCAGCCGTTTGTGTTCCTGCAATACCAAAATTTGTAGATTGAGACGGTGAGAGAGTAAGATTACCGACTACCAGATTGCCACCTTGAACATCTAATTTTCCTCCAGGCCCCGTCGTCCCGATGCCGACGTTGCCTGTGCTTGTGATTCTGACCCGTTCCGTACTACTCGTTAAAAAGGCCATGTCCCTGTTAGTTCCTGTTCCCCCTGCAAATGTTCCCATTTGAAACACATCTCCCGAAAACCTTACTTGTCCCAACTCATAATTTGTTTGATCGGCTGCCCAATCTGTGTTGAATAATTGTAGTATGGACTTGTTTACACCCGGTGAACCATTTGGCGATATTCTTAATACTCCTGCTCCAGCAGCCGATTGGCTCGTTAAAACAAGATCACCGCCATTGACAGTAATAAATTTGGATTGAGTGCTGAAGTTGAGAGCCGTTGAAACTTTCATATCCCCAGCCACTTCTAACTTATATCCCGGACTCGTCGTCCCGATGCCGACGTTGCCAGCATTTGTTATCACTAACCCAGTCCCAGTTAAACCACTGATATTTCCTGCAAATGAAGTGTTAAGACTATCTGCCCCTATGACCCCAAGACGAGCCAGAGGCGAAGTCGTCCCGATGCCGACGTTGCCAGCTTTTGTCCAAGTCAATACAGGTGTCCCCGCACTTGATATAGAAGTACTTGTACCCAGCGACCAAATATCCGTAGCATTTTGAATAGTTCCATAATTTGTCCCAGCACTGTTCAAAACAAAACTATTAGCATTGACATTAGTTACAAAAACTGGTCCGTAAGACTCGAGTTTCGCCCCACTGGTTACACTTGTAACTCCAAGACCCATAACACCACTGACTATCATTCCGTTACTCGGTGCCGTATTTACCCCAGCATACGAACCTACCGCCATACCGCCATTCACATCTAATTTAGACAGGGGTCCCGTCGTCCCGATGCCGACGTTGCCCGCGCTATTAATTACCAACTTTTCCGCAGTCAAATCAGAACCTGTAGAAATCGCAAAAGCATTATTGGGAGCACTGTCGTTTCCTATTGTCCATCTTGGTAGCGAAGAGGTTTCATAAAACTGAATAACAGCTTCATCAACGCTTGCACCCAATGTAGTGCTATTAGTAATACGGATATT
>JAZDOL010000036.1:0-15483 GCA_043798775.1 bacterium
TTACCAAAGAAAACCGACAATTCCAGAAATCGGAATATGTTTAGATATGCTGACTCACATGTGTATAAATAGACTCGGTAAGGTTTCGATTTGCGTGAGGTTTGACCCTTTGAGATTAGGTGTAATTGGCGATGCGGATAAAACTCCTTTAGCAGATATTTGGAATAGTCCGAAGAGAAAAAAATGGTTGCAATATCACATAAGAGGTGAAAGAAAAAAAGTACCGTTGTGCAGTTATTGCGAATTTTGGGGGGTGCCGACCAGTTGTTAAATTTAAAGGGTAAGAACCCGCGTATTTTTAATGATGAAAAAAGAAATAATTTCCAAGCGGTATCTCAATAACGGAATTCCTCTGGTAAAGCTAAACGATTTTCAACAAAAATACTTAAACTTATTTTTAAACGATAGAAGAATAAAATATAAGATTCTTTATAAATGTCCCCTATGCGAGAGCGAAAATAATATTCTTATCGCCGAAAAAGACAGATACGCAATTCCCTTAGAGACAGTAGTCTGTGAAAAATGCGGTCTGGTAAGAAACTATAAACAGCTAGATAACGATAGCACCAATATATTTTATTCGGAGTATTATCGAAAGATATACGAACCGTTCAGCAACTTAAGCGATAAACTATTAAGTGAAAGATACGAAACGGGGGCAAAGAGGAAGATTCCCAAATACGCTACGCAAGACAAAACTGTATTAGAAATCGGTTGTGGCGGCGGATGGAATTTAGTTTCTTTTCATAGCAAAGGTTATAAGTATTATGGTTTTGATTTTGATAAAAATTTTATTGAGTTAGGAAAGAAAAAAGGATTGAATTTATATCAGGGCGGAGTGAAAGAGGCGATAGGCATGGGAATTAAATGCGATTATCTGTTATTAGATCAAGTATTGGAACACACCGATAACCCGATTATCTTTTTAGAAGGACTAGAAGATCTTTTAAACGAAAAAGCTATAATTAATATTTATGTGCCGTCTTTAAATTTGCTTTGGTGGGGATATTCTAATTATGATCTTTTGGGGACTTTGCAAAATGCTCATAATTTTTTGTTTGATGAGTTCACTTTGGAAAACATCGCCCTGACGGCAGGATTTAGAATAACAAATTGCGTCGCCGGTAATCTCGTGATGCAAAATGTATCAGATACCCGTAACTTAGCCTATGAATCAATTTATCAAAATAGGGGAGAAAAAATTGTAAAATATCTTAAATTTGTAGAAAAATCGCTTTGTTTCAGAAAAAAACTTGGATTAGAGAGATTTCATTTTAAAAAATTTTACTGCTTATTAAAATTAAAAGGATGTTACAGAAAATTCCGCGTGGATTATTCGGGAAAAATATAGCTTCACGCTTTAATAAGGCATTAATGTTTAGATGAATTGCGGTGAATTTAACAAAGAGATTCGTCGAGAAAAAAATAAAACCATCCAAAAATTAAAATACCTTAATCTTAATTTAATGCTCAAAAGGCTTTTAAAAAATACAGGTATCTATGTTGTTGTCAGCTTTTTTTCCCAAACACTCATTTTTTTTCTTTGGGCGGTTTTGGCCCGTTGGCTGCCGCCGGAACAAATAGGGATCTATGTTCTGGCAATGTTTGTGATTGATTTCTTCAGCGCCGTTTCTATATTCGGATTAGACGCGGCAATCACCCGATTTTATTACGCGAAAGAAGGCATTGCCTCTATTTTTAACAATGCCTTTCTCGTTTTTCTGATTGCCGCCTCATTATGTTTGATTTTGTTTTGGTCTGTAGCGGGGATGATTTCCAGTATTATTCCCAGTATCGGGAATATTATTTTTGAAAATCTAATTCTTTTTTCGGCCTTAATTTTTGTTAATTCCTTTTTCAACTTTATTTTGGCTCACTATACCGCTCTCAAAAAAGCCGGTGATTACGCGAAATTGCAATTTTTAAAAACATTAATCTTTTCAATTTTTGCGATCACCCTTATCCGTTTGGGCTATGGCATTTTGGGCGTGTTTTGCGCTTTGTTTTTTTCTTTCCTGCCATTTTTATTCCTTTTCTTGATAAAAGAAAAAGGACTGCTTTCTTATGGCGGTATTTCAATGGCGGTTACTAAAAAAATTACCTTTTACGGATTTCCTTTAATGCTTTACGCCGCTTTTGGGGTTTTGATTTCTTATTTCAGCCGTTTATTGCTTGGTGGATACGCGGATTTGGCAACCTTAGGCATTTACAGCTTTTTCCTGATGCTAACGCTGCAAGTTAATGGTTTTTGGGGAAGTTTTAATCGCGCTTGGACGCCGGAAGTTTTTTCGCGGTTTTCCGAGGACAAGGAGAAGGGAATTAGTGATGTTCAGTTTATGATTTTTTTCTCCAGCTTTATTTATTTAATCGGCTTGGCGTTTCTGATTATTTTCGGCGAGTTATTTTTATTTAAGCTGATTTTTAAGGAAATCTATCTTAGAAATACCAATTTGTTTTATATTCTTTTGATCGGGCCGTTATTTACCGGCATTTATACCGCCGCATATCCTCTTTATTATTACGAAAACAAAACGAAAAAGATCTTGGCTCTGTCAGTAATATTATCCTTGATAAGTATTCTTTTCTCATTGATTCTTATAAAGAATTTCAGCCAACAAGGTGCGGCAGTAAGTTATTTTTTGATATCGGAAATAATAGCTGTCGTTTATATTCTTGCCTTTAAGAAAGCGATGAGTATCCCTAAAAAGATAATTAACTGGACAATTTTTCTTTCTGTCTTGATGGCAATAGCGGTTGTTGTTTTATTAAAAACGGAAATGCCTTTTTTACTTTTGCTTTTTGTTATTTTTGGGGCGATCGCCGCATTTATTTTTGGGGATTTGCGTAAGAAAATATATATCCTATTAAGTAAGGCAAACTAAAATGTCAGAAGAAACCCGGCCATCAATTAAAAAAGTGCTTTTTTATACCAATATTCCAAGGGCCTTTCGGGCTACCTTGGTGGGATATGTTTACGAGGTATCCCAAAAATATCCCACGATATTGTTATCGGAAAAATTAGACACTGAAACCGAAGAAATCCTTAGCAACAAAGAGTTATTTCCGTTGCTTGAAGAGATTGTCCCGGTGTGCCAGTTTGGCGTAGTAAGCGAAAACATATTTGCGAAAAATAAACGCCTTTGCCAATTAGCGAAAGAGGTAATAGAAAGATACGGGCCAGATATCGTAATATCGCCGAGCGACACCCACTCACTTTTTGAGCTGTATCTTATGAGGTTTGCCAAGAGGGTAAATGCTGTTACAATGGCGGTTCAAACGGCCAATGCCTTAGACAGCAATGTCGTGAGGAAATGGGTTAATCTCATCAACGCTTATTCAAGGTCGCCTTCTTTTTTACCTTTATGGCTAAGGTTATTATTTGTTAAAGCAAGGAGATACGGCGGACATTTTTTTTACTACTGGATATTGCCGATAATCGTCAAAGAAAAACCTTTTTTTGGAAAATCAAGCCATATTCTACGGATAGGCAATTCTGGCATGAGAGACGCGGATTATCAAATTATTTTTTCCCAGAAAGACTATAATGTTTATCTTAACGACGGCGTTCCAAAAGAAAAACTCTATATCCTACCCCATCCATTAAAAAGAAAATCGCGGGAGTTTTTTGAGGAAGCATATCTTTATGCTGATATTAAAAAAATTGTCACGAGAGAAAAAACAGTGCATTTACTTTGGCCTTCAGACGCTGTTGGGTTTAGGCGCGTTGATAGTTCTTTAATATCTGAAAGAGAAACAAAAGAAACAAAGATTAAAATAGTCAAAGAAGCAGCCAGGATTATGAACGAGTGGCAGATAATAATAACGTTTCACCCAGATACCGTCGAGGCCGAAACCATTAAAGAAGAATTAGAAAAAATTTCAAACGTCACTGTAATTAAACCAAAAGAGCCGGTAGATAAATACCTAGAAGTGGCAGATGCGATTATCGGCCTGCCTCTGTCGGTAAGCACAGCGCTTTTTACCGCATTTTTATTACATCCAGAGAAACCGATAATATCGTTGGATATAAATCAAGAGATAATGGGCGATTATTACAAAGATTTTGAAGGAATTGAATGTATTGATGATGAGGATAAACTTATTGATGTTTTAAAATCAATACAAAACAATACTTATTGCAAATCATTTAATCAAACAGAGGGGCAGTTTGAGGAGAAAGAATATTCAAACTCAATTGAAATAATAGAATTTTTATTTAATAAAAAAAATGAAAATCATTAAAAAGATAATCGTAAAAATAGTCCACTTTTTAGGATACGATGTAATAAGAATATCGAAAGATTATAACCGAAATTTTATCGGTTTAAATAATTTATCAATTAAATCAATAATCGATGTTGGAGCCAACAGGGGGCAATTCGCGAGAGAAGCTATAAAGGCGTTTCCAAATGCTAGTATTTATTGTTTTGAACCAGGGGAAAAAGCATATCTTGATTTGAAAAAGTGGGCAGATGCTCAAAACGGGAGGGTGTCGGTATTCAATCTTGCCTTGGGAGACAAAGAAGCCGATTTAAACTTTTATGAATATTTAGAAAACGACGAGGGATCATCGTTTTTACGTTTAATTAATCCTGTTTCCCAAACGCCGATTGTTATACGTCAAACAACATTAGATAAATTTATTAATAATCTGAATATTCCGCTCGAGCCGGAAATATTAATCAAAATAGACACACAAGGATATGATGACAGGGTTATCGCGGGGGCAAAACAAACGTTAAGCAAGTCAATAGCTTGTATTGCAGAAGTTATATTTGACAGAGAATACCACGATCAGGGTAGTTTCAAAAAGATATACTCCTTATTGGACGCACTGGGATTTGAGTTTGTTGGGAATAAAGAACAACATCTTTCAAAGGATGGAGATTTGATGTGGTCGGACTCCGTATTTAAAAAAGTAGTTAATCTCGTTTAAAAAATAAAGAGTGTAAGAATCCCGAATTTTTTTAAAAACTCTCTACGTCTTACGGATGCAAAATGAATAAATATAAAAATTGATCATTATTCCAAATGAAAATAAATCACAATAATGAAAACCTGAAAGATTTTACTTCCGACTGTCTTTTCGATAAAGACTTAGTTTTAAAAAAGAATAAGTCGTTTCCAAAGATATCTATTATCACGCCTTCGTATAATCAAGGCAGGTATCTGGAAAGGACGATATTGAGTGTTTTGAATCAAAACTATCCTAATCTTGAATATATCATTATTGACGGCGGTTCAACGGATAATAGCGTCGAAATAATAAAGAAATATGAGAAATACCTTACATATTGGATAAGCGAAAAAGATAAGGGGCAATCGGATGCCTTGAATAAAGGATTTAAAATAGCCGCCGGAGAAATTATTGGTTGGCAGAATTCCGATGATATCTATCTGCCTAAAACGTTTTTTAAAATAGTCGACCTATTTGATAAATACAAACAAGCAGATATCATTTATGGGGACCGTCTAGATATCGATGAAAAAGATGGGATACTGGGAGAATCAATATTTACCGATTTTTCTACAACAGTTTGCCTATACGATGGATTGCAACTAGGGACACAGTCGGTTTTTTGGAGAAAAGAGGTATTTGCCAAGATAGGAATGCTGGATATTAATCTTCACTTTGCGATGGATTACGAATTTTTCTTAAGAGCAGGGAAGCGGGGGTTGAAGTATAAATACTTTCCTTATCGATTCGGCGCCATGAGGAGGCACCGGGAGGCGAAAACGGAAATATATTCAGGAACACCGCTACATAATAAAGAGAAAGAATTAATTGATAAAAAATACGGAAGAATAAAGTTATTGAATCTTCCTTTAAAAATATATTCCTTGTTGTTTCGCGCATTTAATTATTGTTTTCATGGCAATTCAAGATATTTATTTAATGGATTATCAAGAAGGTTTGGTAACAATAGTTTACTAAGCGGTCAATAATATGAATAAAAAGAAATTTCTGGTTACCGGCGGAGCGGGATTTATCGGGTCGCATACGGTCTCTGCTCTAATAGAAAGAGGAGACGAAGTGGCGATTGTTGATAATTTGATAACCGGTAAAAGAGAAAATATTCACCCTAGGGCTAGTTTTTACGAAATGAATATTACTGATCCTCGTCTCGAGGAAGTTTTTGAAAAAGAAAAACCTGATTATATTTATCATTTCGCGTTTAACGTAATGGTTCCGGAATCGGTGGAGAATCCATTGATCGATATGGATAGTATTTCCGGATCAGTCAATCTTTTTAACAATGTCCGTAAATACGGGATAAAAAAAGTTGTTTTCTCTTCATCGGGATTTGTTTATGGCAATACTGACAAGTTGCCGACCAAAGAAGATACGCCAATTCAACCGATATCGTCATATGTGGTCAGTAAGCAAGCTGTAGAAAATTATTTAGATTTTTTTTATCGAGCGTATCGGTTGCCATATGTTGTTTTAAGGTATGGTACCGTTTATGGCCCGGGACAAGTTAGGGGAGCGATGTCGGATTATATTCGTAAGTTAGTAGCGGGCGAACAAGCGGTAATTTGGGGCGACGGGCTGAAATCAAGAGATTATGTTTATATTGATGACATCACCAATGCCAACTTATTAGCGATGGACACAGAAGAAAAACCATCCAACATGATGTTTAATGTCGGCAGCGGCAAAGAAACAACCTTAAACGAGGTTTATCAGCTAATTGCCGATCTCCTTGGTAAGTATGCGCAACCGGTATATTTACCGGATCGCTCTGGCGAATTAATGCGAAATTGTCTTGACTCAAATAAATTTCAATCTGTATCGAATTGGACGCCACAATACTTATTTAAAGACGGTTTGAAACTTCGGCTGAAAGCCGAGGGATTAATCTAATGCTTTTAACGATTTTCACTAATCCACGGCCGTTTACCGGCCCGTTTAACCTTATTCAAAGAAATGCCATTAAAAGTTGGCAGGCCTTGGGAGTGGATTGCGAAATTATTCTGATTAACGACGAAGAGGGGACAACGATTAATGTGGCAAAAGAACTTAAAGTTCGTTGTATTGAAAAAATAAAGACCAACGAATTTAAAACCCCGCTTCTAAATGACGTATTCGGTAGGGTTCGCGAAATGGCTTCGGGGCAGATTATCGCTCAGGTTAACGCCGATATCATTTTGACCGATAGTTTCGTTAAAACAATTTCTTTAACCGTTAAGCAATTAAACAATCAACCATTCTTTATGATCGGCCGGCGGTGGGATTTAGATTTCAACGAGGAGATTAACTTTAACGATCCCAACTGGCGAAAGGAGTTACTTTTAAAAGTTAACGAGTTCGGGCGCCTCCATGGCATCAGCGGGATTGATTATTGGGTATTTCCTAAAAGTTTTGATTTTAACCCGCCGGCATTTAATGTTGGGAGAGTAGGAATGGACAGCTGGCTGATTTATCGCGCTAGAACATTAAAGATTCCGGTTATTGATGCGACAGAGATGGTAACAATAATCCACCAAAATCACAATTATCCGCAAAAGAAAAAAGATTATTTTAAATTAGAAACAGAGCAAAATCTCAAACTGTCGGGAGCGCCATTAAATTCAATGTCCCTTCTCGATGCTGATTGGCTGATTAATGATCGTGGCAATCTAATTCGCCCGCCGTTTCCCAGAAGGATTTTTAGTATCTTATCCTTGTTTTACCCGTGGCGGTTGTTGTTGGCGATTAAGAGAAAAATTATCCATCGGTAGCCACCCCCTAACTATCTAATAATGAAAATTCGCTCCTTGTTGTTATACCTATTAATTACCGCGATTGCTTTATCGCCGACGCTGTTTTTGGGAACTTCTTCTGATCTTCAAAAAAATATCGATATCCGCGTTGAAGATATTCTTTTAATTACTATTGTCGTCGTTAGCGTGGTTTGTTTTTTAATAAATAAAACAAGGATAATTAGCCAACCACCGTTATTTATTCCGATTGTTTGCTGGGTTGCCTTTGGAATGTTTGGTCTGTTGATAAATATCGCTCTTGGAAATGTTTATTGGCTCCGTGGCTTCTTCTATTTCCTTAAAGAGATCGAATTCTTTTTGATATATTTTTTTGTGTATTACAGCGTTAAGAACGAGTCAACGATTTTTAATTCAATTAAGTTGTGGGTCGTATTGGGCGCGGTAAATATTGGCTATGTGATATATCAGGCGCTTACCGGTCAACGTCGGGGCGAATACGGCACGGCGGCAATCGGCGAGTGGGGGGCGTTTCCCACCGGGGCTTTCTTTTTGTTAATGTTTTTATTTTTGATTAATTTCTATCTTTATCATCGCCAACAATTAACAACTTCTGCGATCAAGCAAATATCGATTATTACCGCCGTTATTAGTTTAATCTTAGGAGTTTTTGGATCGGCGTCGAAAACAAACTTCTTGGGATTATTCTTCGGTATTCTTGTTACCTTGGCGATATATTTTTTAAAGAAAAAAAGCGTTAAAGTTCTAGCTTTAAGCGGTTTGGCAATAATTTTTTTGGTCGGAACGTTCGTTTTAGCTTTAACCTGGATTCCCGATACTAGCCGGTTATTATATGTTTTGAAACCGGAGCAATTATTGTTAAACTACGATGCCGGCCGGTTAACGGATGCGATTGTTCCCCAATTCACCGAAGCAATTCGCCATCCTCTTTTAATGATTATTGGTTTTGGTAAAGGAGCGATTCTTGTTTATCAGGAAAGCCATAATCAATACTTGCGGAATTTGGTGGAAACGGGATTAATCGGGAGCGTATTTTTTGTATTTTTAATATTGTCGATTATCAAAAAGGCATGGGCGGGGTTTAATCAAAAAACAAACAGCTTATCGGTTGGATTGTCTGCCGGATTATTGGTGGCAACCCTAACAATGTTATTTTTGTCATTTGCCACCGAACCGTTTATTGTTGTTAAGCCAAGCGAGGTATATTGGTTTTTTGCCGGCCTAACGATGGCATCAATGTCGCTTAGTGGTCGTAATATCCTTAAAAATTATGAATAAAAATTATCCCAAGGTAACGATAATTATTCCCGTATATAACGAAGAACGCTATATCGCGGAGTGCTTAGATGCGGTCGTTAATCAGGATTACCCCCATGAATATTTAGAGGCGCTGATCGTTGACGGAATGAGTGGCGATAATACAAGGGCAATTGTTGCTCAATACCTGTCTAAATATCCATATCTTCGTTTGCTGGATAACGATAAGCGGTTTACGCCGATGGCGTTAAACATCGGGATTAAGGAGGCAAGGGGGGATTATATCATAAGAATGGATGCTCATGCGGTTTATCAGGCCGATTATATATCAAAATGCATTGAATACTCGCATAAATACGGGGCGGATAATGTTGGCGGGGTTATCCGCGCTATTCCCGCTAATAAAACTATAGAAGCAAAGGCAATTGCATTATCGCTTTCCAGCATTTTTGGTGTTGGCGGGGCGCGGTTTCGGTTGAAGTCGCAAAAACCCCAATGGGTGGATACTGTTTTTGGCGGCTGTTATTTAAAAAAGACATTTGACCGAATTGGTTTGTACAATGAAAATTTAATAAGAAGCCAGGACTTAGAATTGAATATTCGCCTGAAAGCCCACGGCGGGAAAATATTAATGGTTCCGGATATCGTTGTTGATTATTATCCCAAATCGACAATTAAAGAATTTTTCCGGCATAATATCGAAGATGGCATTTGGGCGGTATACCCATTAAAATTTATTAAATTGCCATTTAAGTTGCGTCATTATTTACCGATGCTGTTTGTGTTAGCATTTTTTATAGGAATGATCTTTGGTACATTCTTTCTTTTGTTTCGCTATCTATTCGTTTTAATGGCTACTGGGTACCTGTTAGTCAACTTGTTGTTTTCCCTAAAAATATCTATCAAAGAGAAAGACCCGCGACTATTTATTCCCCTTGTCCTTTCTTTTATGAGCCGTCATTTTGGTTATGGTATTGGCTCGGTAATGGGCCTGATAAAATTATTAAAACGATGATTGAGGAAAGAAAGAAAAAAGAAATTGACCACTACGACTATCGGGCGAGAATGGCGGTTGATGAAAAAAGCAAGACCGACGCGCCGGTATTATCCAGCTATCTTTTTTGTTACGAACAGCTTATTAATCATTATCAGGGAGAACAGTTGTTGGATTACGGCTGTGGCGAGGGGCATCACGCGATAAATCTTGCGAAACGCGGAATATATGTGATTGGCATTGATTTGTCGGAGAAATCTCTGGAGGTTGCCCGCGAGAAAGCTGTTCGTGAAGGCGTTAGTAAAAACATTGACCTTCGGTTGATGGATTGCGAAAAAATGATTTTCCCGAACCGTTTTTTTGACACCGTTTTTGACAGCGGGACATTTTCGTCTTTGGATATTGAAAAAGCGCTTCCGGAAATAGCGCGGGTTTTAAAACCGAACGGGCAACTGATTGGCATTGAAACATTTGGCCACAACCCGCTAACCAACCTGATCAGGAAAATAAACCGCCTAAGGGGAACAAGAACCGATTGGGCGGTTAATCACATTGTGACCGAAGAACAATTAAAGCTGTTAAAAAAGTATTTTCAAAAAGTAACTGTCTATTATTTCCATCTGTTCTCATGGATGGCGTTTCCCTTACTAAATTTACCAGGTGGGCGAATTCTGCTAAGATTTTTAGAAAGAGGGGAAGGATGGCTGCTTAAGCGTTCATTCTTTCAAAGACATGCCTTTAAGGTGGTGTTTATCGCCGAAAGACCAATCTATGATTAAAAGAATATTTGATTTCATCTCGTCACTTATCGGATTGGTCTTGCTTTTGCCGGTACTGCTAATTACTGCGCTGGCTATAAAAATCAATTCTTCCGGACCGGTATTCTACCTGGCAAAGCGGGTCGGAAAAAATGGCAGAATATTCACGATGTATAAGTTTAGAACGATGGTTATAAATGCCGATAAAATCGGCGGGCCGTCTACACCAATTGATGATCCACGCCTAACGAAAATCGGCAAAACGTTAAAGAAATTTCAGCTTGATGAGTTACCGCAACTGATAAATGTATTAATCGGCGATATGAGCTTGGTTGGTCCGCGCCCGGAAGTGCCGTTTTATGTAGATATGATGACCAAAGAAGAAAAAGAGATCATCTTGTCAATCCGGCCGGGAATGACGGATCTCGCATCGCTGTGGAATTTTCATGAAGGCAACATTTTAAAAGGAAGCGTTGACCCGGAGAAAACATACCAAGAAAAGATTCGCCCGGAAAAAATTCGTTTACAAATTAAATATGTAAAGGAAAGAACATTTTTCGTTGATTTGACAATAATAAAAAAAAACTGCACTAAGGGTATTCAAATTAAGTTAAGAAACTAGACATTAGACATTTGGCGTTAAAAACATAACATGAAAGGCTACTCAAAAAAATTCTTGCTGGACTTATACAAAATGATGCTTAAAATCCGCTTGGCGGAGGAGAGTTTGGTTGAGCCGATTATTAAGGGAGAAATCAAAACTCCCTGCCATTTATATTCCGGCGAGGAAGCGATTGCCGTGGGGGTTTGCGCTAATTTAACTAAATATGATGTCGTGTTTGGCAACCATCGTTCGCACGGCCATTATTTGGCAAAAGGCGGAGATTTAAACGCGATGATTAGCGAGATTTACGGCAAGGAAACCGGATGCTGTCATGGTCGAGGAGGGTCGATGCATTTAATCTATCCGTCAGTTGGATTTATGGGATCGACGCCGATTGTCGCCGGGACTGTTTCTTTGGCAACCGGAGCCGCGCTGGCAATGAAAATCAGAAAAATGAAAAACTTGGTAGTCAGCTTTTTTGGCGATGGAGCCACTGGCGAAGGAGTATTGTATGAGTCGATGAATTTTGCGTCACTTTATAAACTACCGATTATTTATGTGTGCGAAAATAACTTCTATGCCACCCATTTGCCATTAAAGGAATTTCGCCCGGACGATAATATTAATGAGATTGCCAAGCCGTTTAAAATATCGAGCTACCGCGCTATCGGTAATGATGTGCTATCGGTTTACGAAACCGTTAAAAAAGCCGTTACAGAAATTAAGAAAGAAAGGGGTCCGGTATTTATAGAATTTCGTACCTATCGGTTAAGAGGTCATGTGGGCCCTAACGATAATATCCAGGGCAGTCAAACTGATATCCGTCCGAAAGCAGAAATAAAAAGGTGGCAAAAAAAAGATCCGCTTGCTGTTTTTCATAAATACTTAATAAAGAACGAATCAATAAAAAATGGAGAAATAGAAAAAATCAGGACTATACTCGAAGTAGAGATTAACATTGCCCATCAGTTTGCGAGAAAGAGTTCGCACCCGCATGTCAAAGATATAGATAAGTACATCTTTTGTTTGGATAAGCGATAACACTATGTTGCCACAAAGCAGCGAATTAAAATCTAAAAGAGTATTCGGGCGTCCGTTTAAAAAGGGACATTCAAAAATATTCTTTGGACATACTGAAGAGGCAAAATTGAAAATAAGGTTATCTAAACTGGGAAGACATATTAGTGAAGAAACAAAAAGAAAGTTAAGCGAAATCAATAAAGGTAAAAAAATGAGCGAGGCGGTAAGGGCAAAAATAAGCGTAAAGATGAGGGGTAGGCAGATCTTATGGAGAGATAAAATAGGCGAATCTCTCGTGGGACATAAGGGATTATTTGGAAAAAATAATCCATTCTATGGGAAAAGACACAATCAGGAGTCGTTAATTAAGATAGGGGCAGCAAACAAGGGAAAGAAATGGCCAACTCAGCGAAGAATAAATTTTTCGGGCATAAATGCACCGAACTGGCATGGCGGAATATCGTTCCAGCCGTATCCGGTATTATGGACACAATTTTTACGGGATGGTGTGAAAAGAAGGGATGGATATATGTGCAAGTTGTGTAAAAATACAAACTCATTGTGTGTTCATCATATCGATTACGACAAACAAAACTGTCATTCAGACAACCTGATGACTCTATGTACGCATTGTCACAATAAAGTAAATTATAATAGAGAATATTGGAACGGGTATTTAAGAAGTTTATGAGAATAATGACATACTCCAAGGCGATAAACGAAGCGCTGTATCAAGCTATGAAGGCGTACCCAAGCGTTTTTTTATTAGGTCAAGGGATTCGTTCCCCTTGGTACGTCGGCAACACCTGTGAAGGACTGCTGGAGAAATTTGGCGAAGCAAGAGTAATTGATACCCCGATCTCGGAAAACGCCATTAATGGCTCGGCAGTCGGCGCGGCGATTTGCGGAATGCGACCGGTTGTCGTTCATCCGCGGATCGATTTTATGGTTTATGGGTTAGACCCGATTATTAACGAAGCCGCTAATTGGCATTATATGTTTGGCGGAATGTCGTCGGCGCCAATGGTTGTTTGGGCGATTATCAACCGCGGGGGCGAACAGGGAGCGCAACACTCACAGGCGTTACAAGCGCTGTTCGCCCATATCCCGGGGTTAAAGGTGGTGATGCCGTCTAACCCCTACGATGCCAAGGGTTTGATGATTTCGGCGATTGAAGATAATAATCCGGTAGTTTTTATTGATGACAGGTGGCTTTATAATCTTGAGGACGACGTTCCAAGTAAAATGTATTCGGTGCCGATTGGTAAGGGGTTAATTAAAAAGAAAGGCAAGGACTTAACAATCGTCGCCACTTCTTATATGGTGAATAAAAGCATTGTTGTGGCTGATGAATTAAAAAAACAGGGGTGGTTTATAGAGGTTATTGACCCGAGAACGATATACCCTCTTGACGAGCAACTAATATTAAAATCGGTAAAAAAGACCGGACGATTAGTTGTCGTGGATAGCGCTTGGAAATTTTGCGGAGTTGGCGGGGAAATAATTGCCACCGTAACAGAGAAAGCGTTTAATTATTTAAAAGCAAAACCGCTTCGCGTTACTTTGCCCAACTGCCCGGCGCCATCGAGCCGTAGCTTGGAAAACGCCTATTATTTATCGGAAAAAGAAATTTTTAACGCGGTAAAATCAATTCTTGTTAAATAATAATTAAGATTTATGAGCGTTATTTGTCTTTTAAGCGAGGGAATTGGTTTCCGGGACACTCCGGGTCGCGAGCGGGCATGGTTTTTCGTCAACCGAAGGTTGACGAAAAGAGCGAGCGCTTTAGATGCCCGGTGTGAGCGAGTTTCGCGCGCTGGGCGAAACGAGCGACCCGGAAACCACATTGCCGAGCGTTTTCTTTCTTACGAAACACAAACGCTACTAATCTTCACAACGATGATATGGGTTACAAAGTACCATTCGTAAATTATTCACTACAGTATAAAAAAATTAAGAAACGAATCGATAAAACGATGGCGGATGTTTTAAATAGGGGGGATTTGATTTTAAGAAAAGACACTGAAGAATTTGAAAAGAAGCTGGCGGATTTTATTGGCGTTAAATATGCCGTTGGCTTGAATAGCGGGACCGATGCTTTGTTTTTTTCCCTCCTTGCTTGCGGGATCAAAAAAGGCGACGAAGTAATAACCGTGTCTCATACTTTTGTTGCCTCAATCGCGACAATCGTTCAAGCCGGAGGAAAGCCAATTCTCGTAGACGTTGGCAACGACTACGTGATGGATACTGGTAAACTAGAAAAAGTAATCGGGCCAAAAACCAAATTTATCATTCCCGTTCATTTAAATGGCCGAATGGTTGATATGGAAAAGGTGATGGCAATAGCGAAAAAATATAATCTCATTGTTATCGAAGACGCGGCGCAATCGATCGGCGCGAAATATAAAATGAAAAAATTGGGATGGCGCGTTGGCGGATCAATCGGACTAACGGGATGTTTCAGTTTTTATCCGGCAAAGATTCTTGGCTGTTTCGGCGATGGGGGGGCTATAACGACAAATAATCAAGACATTGCCCAAAAAGTACGCTTGTTACGCGACCATGGGCAAGAAACAAAAACAAATATTGTTTGTTATGGCTGGAATTCTCGTCTGGATAACCTTCAGGCGGCGGTGTTGAATGTGAAACTTGCTTATTTATCGGATTGGATAAAAAGAAGGCGGGAGATCGCAAAAATTTATAGCCATATGCTTACCGGGATAAAAGAAATCAAACTGCCGCCGGAAATTGATTCCGATCCCAATTACTTTGATGTTTTTCAAAATTATGTTATTTGCGCCGAAAGAAGGAACGAGTTGTATAATTATTTGAAAGAGAACGGCGTGGAAACACTGATTAAAGACCGAGTCGCTAATCACTGCCAACCGGGGCTTAACCTTTCTCGCTTCAAATTGCCGGTTAGCGAACATTTGGCAAATGAGGTAATATCTTTACCGATGTATCCCGAATTAACTAACCAGCAGGTTGGCTATGTTGTTAAATGCATTGTAGGTTTTTATCGTCATAGGCGTGTATAGCGAAAAGGTTTTTGACGGTTCGATTGGCTTTATGAATAGAACAGATTATTTATAGCAGTAAAAAAAGTTTTAACGGAACAGGGGGGCGGG
>JAZDOL010000069.1:0-2410 GCA_043798775.1 bacterium
ATACTGGCACTTCTTTTCCTAGGGCGGTTTTGACTTTCTTTCCTGCAAGATACGGGGTTGACATAGTGCCGTTTTAATGCGAGGAATATGTACAGTTGAAATAAAATTCGGTCTTTGAAAAATATCAAAAAGGGTGATGAAAATGGGAGATTCTTTTGATCTAATGTTTCAAAAAATTGGCGGATTTCTAAAATTTCTTCTAAAATTTCTAAAGAATATTCCTAAATACATTTTTGGAAATTTTCACGGCCGCTACATACCGCTGTTAATGGTTTATTTTGCCTACGGTGCAAGCGGATTTGCGGGAATCGCGGAAACTTTTTGGGTCAAAAAAGAACTTCACTTAAGCGCCGAGGCTTTAGCGGGAATCGCTTTCTGGGTGGGCATACCATGGACCATAAAAATGGTCTTTGGCCAATTTGCCGACAGTATCAGAATATTCGGCGCCGGCCGGAAGATTTATATCTTTATCGGCGCCAGCTTGATAGCCGCCGGTCAAATGGTAATGATAGGCCTTTCCCTAAAATCTCCGTGGCTTTTACAATTCGGCAGTCCGGGAATGCTTTATCTTCTCTCTTCCGTAATAGGAGCCGTTGGGTTTGTATTGCAGGATGTCATCGCCGACGCAATGAGCACGGAAGTCGTGAACCGGCAAACCGGCGTAGAAGTTCAAGGAAAAATCAGAACGCAAGATGATATCGAAACCGAACTGAAACATATTCAGTGGCTGGGCAGAGTCGCTCTTATGATGGCGGGCATTATCGTTGCCGGACTCGGCGGATGGCTTGCGGCTATCTACGAATACTCAACAATATTCACTCTCGCGCTTTTTATTCCTTTAGTTTCGATAACCGGAGCAATATTTGTAAAACTCAATCCCGTTCCAAAGACACCGATTAACTGGTGGGTACTCGGCGGCGGAATTGTTTTCGGCGCGTTTGCAATCAGTATGGGCTATTTCGATATCCCCTATTGCCAGGAAGTCGTCTTCACGGTTTCACTGACTACTGTTTGCTTTCTGCTTTATCGGATGGGAATGACAAAATTCTTAGCTTACGCGGCAATCACTCTTTTTCTTTATCGCGCGATACCCGGACCCGGACCGGGAGTTGGCTGGTGGATGATTGATGTTCTTAAATTTAACGAAGCCTTTCAAGGAACTCTACAGCAAACAGGAGCGATTTGCGGCCTTGCCGGTTTGTTTATATTCAGGAAATATATTACCGAAAAGCCAATTGCGTTCACGCTTGTTTGGTTAACAATTGCAGGCGCGATATTTTCGCTTCCGACAATCGGTATGTATTACGGAATCCATACCATGCTCGGCTTAAGCGCGAAAACGGTCGCATTTGTGGACACAACTATAGCGGCGCCGCTCGGACAATTGAGCATGGTTCCGATGCTTGCTTTGATTGCCAGAACTTGCCAAACAGGCCACGCCGGAACAACTTTTGCCCTAATGGCCTCGCTAATGAATCTGGCGCTTTCGGCAGGCGCGCTCGGCACAAGATACCTCAATCATTATTGGATTGTAACCCGCGAACTCAAAAATGCAGCCGGAGTAATCGTTACACAGGCGGATTACGGCAATGTCGGAATTCTCATGATTATTACTACGATAATGGGGCTCATTATTCCCCTTGCCGCAATTTACTTCTTTTTAAGAAAAAGTTTGACGAAATAAATCCCCACACCTTCTCGCGAGGCATTAAACCCTGCGGGAAGAATTTGAAGCCGCTATTTATCCCTACGACAAGACCACAGGGTATTCTGAAAGGTGTGGAGATAAAAAAACAAAAGCCATGCTGGTAACAGCAGGGCTTTTTAATTTCCGTGAGTGTTAGACACCGGATGTCTAACAGGTTCATTATATATTCTTTTGATTGTTAAAATCGTTTCCGTTTGATATTTGCAATACCTTCTTTGAATATCTGGAAATCAGATAAACGATAATAAAATAAATAATTGCGATCAGCGCCAACCCCAATTCCGCAAAACGAAAACTTTTCTTTAAAATCGGCAAGGATGCCGAAAGAATATAAACAAGATTGCCAATGACAAAAGTCCAAATAATCACTCCGATCGCGTCAATTTTCATAAATGTTCGCAGAGGAACACCAACAACCTTCGCGCGCAAAAGCGTTAAGCGGTGAAAACCATAGGTAAATTTAGAAAAAACAATCGAAACAACCGGCCGCTTTCTAATTTGCATATCAAGCACGGCGATTATTTTATCAACATATTTTTTCATGAACGGTATACGGTCAAGATAAGAACCAAAGCTATACCAAAGAATATCGCCAATAAACATACCTGCCATCGCCACGCAAATCGTATTCAATAAAGCAATTTTTCCCTGATAGGCGTAATAAATTGCGACCAGAAAAACGATTTCTCCTTCCAAAAGCAT
>JAZDOL010000073.1:0-13439 GCA_043798775.1 bacterium
AATATAAGGTAAACATCCTTCCCAGCTTATTGTTTTTTGAAACCGGCAAACTGGTTGGCAAAATAGAGGGTCACTACGACGTAAAAGATAAAGATAAATTAATCAAAAAGGTTAAAGAAATTATTAAAAGAATAAAAACCAATAAAAACTATGCGTCTAAAAGATAAAGTAGCAATTATTACCGGTGGGTCTTCAGGAATCGGTTTGGCAACGGCAAAGAAGTTCATTGCCGAAGGGGCGAAGGTGGTTATCGCCGATATTAACCGGGAAACGGGAGAGAAGGCAGAACAGGAAACGGGAGCAATGTTTATTAAAACCGATGTTTCCGACTCCGGGCAAGTTCAAAACCTAATCAATAAAACCATCGAGAAATACGGCCAATTGGATATTATGATTAATAATGCCGGCGTGGCAGTAATGGGTTCGGCTTTGGACTGTCCAGACGAAGATTTTGAAAGGGTTATCTCTATTAACCTGCGAGGCGTCTTTTTAGGCACCAAATACGCGGCCCAAAAGATGAAAGACAAAGGGGGAGTTATTTTGAATACCGCTTCAGTCGCCGGTCTGGTTGGTTTTAACGGTGCTGTCGGTTATTGCGCTTCCAAGGGCGGAATTGTTCAGGTAACCAAGGCGGCCGCCTTGGACTTGGCGCAATATAAAATTCGAGTCAATGCCATTGCTCCGGCAGTGATTAAAACAGCGATGACTAAAGGATTTATTGAAAATCCTGATTATGCTAAAATGTTTTTGGCGCAAACGCCACTAGGCCGATTCGGCGAGCCGGAAGAGGTCGCTAATTTAATCTGCTTTTTAGCATCGGATGAAGCCAGCTATATCACCGGTTCAATCTATCCGGTTGACGGCGGTTGGACCGCGGTGTAAATTTAGTTATTAAGATAAAATTAACCGATTAATTTAAAAATATGGGAGAACATAGGGAAGAAAAATCGTAGAGGGAAAAGAAGTGCCATCGAATAAAGAACTCGTTTTGCCGTTAGTAGAAGAAATAGAATTGACTATCCAGAAATTGCAAGCAACATGGGCTATGATAGAAAAAGCTCGCGTAGGCGCGGACGCAGAGGTTACTGAAAAACTAAGAGGTATTCACGAGGCGAGCGTTAAACAATTGGAGGAACAAAAGAAACAACTGATGGACATTATCGGCAATATAAAATAAATAGAAAGAATAAAATAAATTATTATAAAAATATGTCAGGATTTTCTTCGTTTGGCCCAGGCGGCCCAAGGCGTGAAGGCGATGATCGGGAAGAAAAACATTTAAGAGATGGCCAAGAGGTTGTTAGGAAGCCGTTATCGCAAGGCGCTCGTAGAGCAATTCAGGGTATGAGTGGTGGGCAAGAAAAAGTTTCGAGTTCAATGCCGGAGGTGGCTTCAGAGTTGCGTGGTTTATCCTTAGAAGAACTACAACAGAAGGAAAGAGACCTTCAACACGAATTAACTGCCGTTGAGAATAAAATAAAATATAACATTAGAGACGCAGAAGCTGGTTTAATTAGTCATGAGAAATTCACAGAGATAAGCCGCCAATTAAGTAGTCAAAGAACAGCACTTTTTTATCAGATAGAAGCAATACAAAAAGCGATTGAGGCGCAAAAGGTGTGGCAAGAAGTTCCTAAAGTGAAAGAGTAATACAAAGGATATCAAGACCCGCCAATAGGCGGGTTTTTGTTTTGAGGTGGCAAACGCTAATGCACGAGGACAGAGCTCGTGCAAATTTATTTGACAAGACACCAATATTTAGTACAATACGTGTGGCACAACAGCAGTATTTAGGCAGATAAAAATATGATACCAAGAGATATTCAAAAAATAATTGAGAAATATCTATTCAAGGGGAAGATAATCATCGTTTACGGAGCGCGTCAGGTGGGCAAGACAACGGTTATTAAAAGTCTTCTCGATTCATATGAGAGTTCGGCCGGATATTTCAATTGCGAGCTATTGAGCGTAAAACGGCAGTTGGAATCTTTAGAGCCTTATCGAACCAAGGAATTTTTAGGCGACAGTAGAATAATTGTTCTTGACGAAGCGCAAAAGGTAGAAAATATCGGTCTGGCGCTTAAGCAATTGATTGACACATTTCCAGACCTGCAGATAATTGCCACGGGGTCATCCAGTTTTGACTTGTCGAACAAGATTAACGAACCCTTAACTGGCCGCGCCTTTGAATTTAACCTACACCCGCTGTCAATAAAAGAGATTGTGGCCTATTCAGACAGAAAAACCGTTTTGGAATCATTGGAAAAGATATTAACTTACGGCCTATATCCGGAAGTGTATTTGTCAAACAAGAATATGGCCCAAAAGCTTATCGAAACCATATCAAGCCAGTATTTATATAAAGACGTTTTGGAGATTGAGCAAATAAAAAAACCGCAAACAATAATCCGCCTGCTGGAACTTTTGGCGATGCAGTTGGGGAGCGAAGTGTCAGTAAATGAACTGGCTGCAAGTTTGCAAGTCAATCGCGACACAGTGGAGCGGTACCTGGATTTATTGGAAAAATCCTTTGTGATTTTTAGGTTGAGGTCTTTTAGCCGTAATTTACGGAAAGAAATTACAAAAAAACAAAAAATATATTTTTATGATATCGGGGTAAGGAATGCGATATTAAACAGATATAACACCCTGTCGTTGCGGGATGATATCGGCGGGTTATGGGAAAACTTTCTGATTGCCGAAAGGATAAAGTATCTGGACAATAAAGAAACTCCGCACAACATATACTTTTGGAGAACCCACGATCAAAAAGAGATTGATTATATTGAGGAAATTAACGGCAATCTATATGCTTACGAATTTAAATGGAAAGAGGAGAAGGTAAAAAAGCCGGAGGAATTTTTAAAGGCATATAAGGGCGCTACTTTTGAAATGATAAATAAGGATAACTTTTTGACTTTTTTGTGAACAAATCAACGTCGCCGGGCTTTGCCCTGCCGTAGCTCATCGGAGCGAAGGCGGGTCTCGTTGACACAAAGGTTAAATATATATATTAACTTTCAGTTCTCAGAGTTATAAACTATTTCACATTGTTTGGAAACTGATTCATTGAGAACTCATTGGAAACTGAAAAATGGAAACTAGAAACTAGTTAATAAACACTATGAGCCGTTTTGATAAAATATTCATCGCGATTGCAATTGTCGCATCCTTGGTTGCGTTTACGGCGATCTTGTTTCCTCATTTGTGCATTGTTTTGTGGGCGAAAGTAAGTTTTTCTCAAGACAAACAGCCGGAATTATACCGGACGCCTCTTGAAATGGAAGTAAAACCGGCCAATTATCAAGTTGGAAAGTATTTTGAAGTTGAGCATGCTAATTTGTCGCTAAAGACACCGTGGAGGGACTTGGTTAAGCGGTACCGTAGCGATCTGGTCTATAAATTAACCTATACTGGAGATAAATCTCTAATGATTGTTGATAACCGTCAACTGCCAACTTTCTTAGAAACCCTGAATCAGGAAAAGTTTGACAGTAGCAGTATTGATAAAATTTTGAATTATTATGGTACAGAGAATATAGAAAATAATAAAAGCTTTTTTAAGTTAATTCTAAAAACAACTCCCGCCGAGATAAGCTTTAAGACCCCGGCCAAAGAAGCGGTAGTCAAATCCACTTTGTTGGTGTTAAAGAAGGCATTATTGGGAGTCCACAAAACCAAGGACGGGGATATATACATGATAAAAACAGGAGCCATTACGGCGTTTCAGTATGGCAACCCTCAAGCTGACAAAGAGGTGACGATCAATGTATTTGGCGAAGGAAAGAATAACTGGCTGTTAATTGTCGGGAACGTCACCCAGGAAGAAATAGATTATATTCTCGGATCTTTGGCGGTAAAATAGCGTCGCTTTCGGTAAATTATAAACGGAATTTGAAAAAGGGGGTTCTCACGGACCCTCTTTTGAATGTAATGAAGAATGACCTCGTTACATTCATGTTTTGTTTTGTTACGAGCGGTTTGCTAAGATAATAAAATGACATTAGAAGATGAACGAAAACTGATTGAGCAGGCAAAAAGCGATCCGGAGGCATTCGGCCGTCTTTATGATGATAATTATTCCAAAATTTACGGTTATATTCTAAAACGGGTGGCAAACGTCGAAATTGCCCAAGACATTACCGCGGAGGCATTCATTAAAGCGCTGAAAAATATCGGAAAATTCAAATGGCAGAACATTTCCTTTTCTTATTGGCTATACCGCATCAGCGCCAACGAGATCGCCACATTTTACCGGAAAAAGAAAGTTACCGTCTCTCTCGATTTCATTACCGAACCCGACAGTGGCAGTAACTTGTTAAACGACATTGTGATTGCCCAGAAAGAGCTGGAAAATCACCGGGACTTTATAGAGCTTAAAAAACAAATTACCAAGTTGTCGGTTAAATACCAAGAGGTGATTGCTTTAAGATTTTTTGAAAATATGGCGATCAGTGAAATCGGCAAAGTTCTGAACAAGAAGGAGGGAACAATTAAATCGCTTTTACATCGCGGATTGGAACAGTTAAGAAAATTAATGCCACCAAGCGTCGATTAGCGCGTTATACTATCAATGAGCAACTAATATTATGGAAGAAAAAGAATTGGTAGAAAAATTAAATAGCGTTTCCCAGATTAATAGGGAAAGTCCGAGCTATCGGGTTAGGCTAAGAATTGCCCTGCTTACGGCTCACGAAAATATTCGGGAATCGCAAAAAATAACCGGTTTTGCCTGGAAAATTATTCCCGTAGGCGCTTTAGCGTTGATGTTTTTGGTATTAGGTCTTTCCCGCGAGCCGTCTTTATCGCTAAAAAGCATTAACACAATAAGTGAAGCCAAGCAGATCTTACAAACCGATAAACAGACGAAGCCGTTAATCAACGACGGAGCGATTATCGGCGACACGCAAATACTTGGCGATCGGGCATATGTGTTGATGCAATTGCCGGAAAAAATTGCCTCTGACCCGCCGATAGCGGACAAGGCAACGATTTACGATTCGGCAGTGAATATGGAATCAAATTATCGCCAAGCAAATTACTTGCCTGTGGGAGGCGGAGTTTATTTGGTGGAAATTGACTTGGTGGACAAAAAAGTTATCCGTATGGAGGAAAAAATAAAGCAAAACGAAACCGGCTTGACGGAAAAAGATCAACGAGCGGTTGACGGAATAATTAGCCAGCGCGGGCAAGAGATGGGTTTGTCAGAGAACCAAATAGTTAGCGGGATAGAAGTAATCCGATCTCAATTAAAATTGATAAAGAAAAATGGTCAGTTCGACCTGCTTCCGGGATCGGAACAAGTAAAAGATGTATATTTAATTTACGAGCAGGGAGGCAAACAGCTAAAAGAAAAAATTGAGACCGTTCCGGATAAGTGACCAGACCTTGACTCGACGCAACCTTAAAATCAGTTTCTCGTTGTATTATAGATAGTAAAAATAGATAAAAAAGTCGAGACATTAATTATTATTAAATAATAATAAATAAAAAAATGAATAGAAAAATTTTAATCATTGCCGGAATGGCCAGCTTATTGCTAGCCAATCAGGCCGGAGCAGTTTCGCTTACAACGGGCTTGTCGGTAGGAAGCCGTAGCGAAGAGGTTAAAACCCTTCAAGAAACTTTAAAGCTTAATCCGGAAATTTATCCAAGCGGTTTGGTCACCGGATATTATGGTTCAGCAACAGAAAAAGCCGTCAGGCAGGTTCAGAAAGTATGCAAAATTTCCGAAACAGGAATTCTAGATGAGACAACGAAAAAATGTATCTATCCGGTTGATTTGGAAATTAAAGTGACATCTCCCAATGGCGGAGAGGTGTGGGATAGAAGCCAAACGCAAACGATTAAATGGAGCGCTATCCGTACATATAATACGGGGTACGATTATCAAATTTTTCGCGAGGTATCAATCGATTTAATGCGTTTGGATAATGGCGCCTCTGTTTGTCAGACGAATCCAAATGGTACTGAATATTGCGCTATTCCGCTAAGGTATCTGTTTGTCAGACATATCGGCACAGCTGATCTGTTTAGTGGCTGGTATACTTGGCAAATACCCCAAGACATTGCTAACGGTAGCGACTATGCTATCAGAATTGCCTCCGGTCCGCGGGTTATTACGATGATTAACGCGGGAAAAGCCGACAAGGCAATAACGCGCGATTATCTTGCAACGGTCATAGTGAACCCTGATTATCCGATATTTGAAGAAGATACAAGCGACGCCAGCTTCTCGATTACCGGGACTGCTATTTGCCCAACGCCGGTATGCCCGAAATCGACATGTCCTGATTATTCAGCGATCCTTAATGCCTTGGAAAAAATGATGAAAGAAATGGCAAGCACCATTGAGGCCTTGAGATTGATGATGAACAAGTAAGGGTACTCTCGTTTCAGAAAGAAAAACCCGTTCGCGGGTTTTTTCTTTTGTTATTACAACAAAACGGGCTAAGATATGAGATGGACAATTACAATAAAAAGGCGTGGGAGTGGGTGGTTAAAGAAAAATACGGCGGTATTTTGCCTGAAGATGAACAGTTAATTGCCGTCGATCTTAAGTGGTTAGAAAAAGGTGAGCCGGTTGATTATATTATCGGTTATTGCCGTTTTTTAGGTTGTCATATAGATCTATCTAAAAAGCCGTTGATTCCACGCCCGGAAACCGAATGGTGGGTGGAGCAGGCGATAAACGAGATAAAGAATAACGGCATAAGGAAAGATTATTCTTTTCTGGATATATTTAGCGGTTCCGGATGTATTGGCATTGGTTTGTTAAAAAATATCGACGGTTGCCATGTTGATTTTGTCGAGATAAACGGATGTCTCGTAAAACAAATTAAAATCAATGTCGCTCTTGGTAAAATCAAAAATAACCGCTACCGGGTAATTAAATCTGACATTTTCGGTAAAGTGGAGAAAAAATACGATATAATATTTGCTAATCCGCCATATATTCCCGAAGCGCGGCTTAAAAAATTACCATTATCGGTAAAACAATTTGAACCACACCAAGCGCTCTTCGGTGGTAACGATGGTCTATCGTTAATCAATCTTTTCCTTGAGCAAGCAAAGGGTCATCTTAAGAAAAATGGATTGCTTCATATGGAATTCGACAGCCAGCAAAAGAAATCAATTGAACTAATACTAAAAAAATACGGGTATCGCGCGGAGTTTTTAAAAGATCAATATGGCAAATGGCGCTATCTCACCGCCAGTTAAAATCCGTAAATTGTTGTTTTTAATCAGAACTGATAAGATAATGGTAATGATAAAGGATATGAAAATGAAGCTCCCCAACCTAACGGTCGGGATATCTTCTCCCGCGCTTCGTCGGGAGCGAAATCCCGCCGAAGCGGAAAATTTATTTCGCGTTCATCCGCGAGCTTATGCTCACGGTTTTCCGCGAAGAGGGATAAAAATAACAAAACAAAACGGATTCTCGGCGATTACCGCCTTAATCGTTTTGGCGGTTGTTTTGGCGGTTGGCGTTATCGTGTATTTTATGGCAATCAGATAGCGCAAGGGAAGCGGAAAACGGTGAGGATCGCGAAAGCGGGAAAAACCCGACAGCGCAACTTTTTATGATTACCGGTGTTATATTATATTAAAAGGATAAATAACCCATTAATAATATGATTAATTTTGTGAATAAAGAGGTTAACAAAACAGTTGGTTTTTTGATTATCGCCCTAATAGCCTCAATGGCCGTCGCCGGTATTGCCCTAGAAGATGAAGGGGTTTTTACAATCCCCAGTTTTTCCATAAAATGGCCGGTGATCAATCTGCCCCACATTTCTCTTTTTCCGGTAAATGAGCCGAAAATTAAAGAGCTGGAAAAATTCTCTTCACTGGCGGAATTCAAGGAATATTTGCTTAAGTCGCAAGGATATGAATCATATTATGGTTTGGGAACTGATGATCGTAACTTTTCAGAAGCAAGTACTCCTCAACCGAACATGATTATTGATAAAGAACTGTCTGTTACAGGTAGCCAATCAACGCCGGATAGGGTCTCGGGTACCAATGTTCAGGTAATCGGCATTGACGAGCCGGACATCGTTAAAACTGACGGCAAAAATATCTATTTTGCTCCGCAAAATATTTACGGAGGATGGATTGAGGAGCCGGTCGGTATTCAAGGAAAGATGATAATGCCTCCGTATCCTTATGAATCTCCGAAAACGAAAATCATTAACGCTTTTCCGCCGGCGGCTATTAAAAAAATTGCGGAAATTTCCAAAACGGGAAATCTGCTTTTAGTAAAAAATATTTTGATCGTATTCTCTAGTAATAACCAGATAACCGGTTATGACGTCAGCGACCCGTTAAATCCCAAGGAAAAATGGACATTGAAATTAGAAAATTCCACCCAGCTTACCGGCGTGCGTTTGTATGGGGAAAAAATATACCTAGTCACCGCGACGACGGTGAATATTGATTATCCCTGCCCGATAAGAATAATGGCCCTAAACGGCAGCACGACGGAGATTAAATGCACCGATATTTATCATCCGGTCAGCCAAATTCCTGTTGATAGCACCTATACGGTGATGCAGGTTAATCCGTTAGACGGCAGTACCGAGAAGAAAGTTTCTTTTGTCGGATCTTCGGGAATGTCGACGGTATATATGTCGGAAAACGCAATCTATGCCACTTATCCTTACTATGAAAGCATTATCACGTTTATGGCGAGATTTATTGGGGAGAAGGCAACCGATCTTATGCCGAAAGAAATAGTAACCCGCCTTAAAAAGCTTGATGGTTACGATATCAGCCAGCAGTCAAAAATGACGGAATTTCAGCAAGTATGGGACCGCTATATGAACGGATTATCGGGCGATGAGAAACTAAGAATCGAAAACGAATTAACCAACCGGATGAACGATTATTATAAAGATCATCAAAGAGATCTGGAAAAAACGGGAATTGTAAAAATCGGCATCAGCGATTTATTGGTTAAAGCATCGGGCAGCGTTCCCGGGCACTTGTTGAATCAATTTTCAATGGACGAATATAATAGCAATTTGCGGGTAGCGGTGACGATTGGCCAAAGGTGGGGAGTGTTTAACGGCTTAGGAAGCGGGGAAACGGCTAACGATGTCTATGTAATGGACCAGAATTTGAATATCGCCGGTAAAGTCATAAACTTGGGGTTAACGGAAAAAATATATTCCGTCAGATTTATTGAAGACAAGGGGTATCTTGTTACTTTCAGGGAAACAGATCCGTTTTATGTGCTTGATTTAAGCAATCCGAGAAATCCGCAACTGAAAGGCGAGTTGAAGATTCCCGGATATTCCGGTTACCTTCATCCGTTAAAGAGCGGGTTGATTCTTGGAATCGGCAAGGAGAATTGGCAGGTCAAAATTTCTTTATTTGATGTTTCCTCTGATAAAGATCCCAGAGAAGTGGCAAAATATATTCTTAAGGATTCTTGGTCTGATGTTTTGAACAATCATCACGCTTTCTTGAACGATCCGAAGCATGAAATATTCTTTATGCCTGGTTCTAATGGTGGCTATGTGTTTTCTTATAAATTAAGACCAGTTTTAGCCGTTAAATATCAAGACGACAGAGATAACAGATTAGAGATGGTTAAGGCGATAAGCGACATCTCTGCCAGAAGAGCGGTTTATATCAATGACTATTTGTATGTTATCGGCGACGATAAGATCCGGATCTTCAACGAAAACGACTGGCAGGAAGTAAATTCTTTAATCCTTAATTAGTAAAGAACAAATCGGAAACAAAAAAGTTTTGGGGAGCGCGCAGTCGGTAGTCATCTGTTTTAAGAGATATCTCTGCCGACTACTAATACCCGCCGGGCAACGGAGGAAACAAAAAATATGAAGCTCCCCGACCTTACGGCTCGCCTCGCTGAATCTTTGGCGAAATGGGTCGGGGTATCTTCTCCCGCGCTTCGTCGGGAGCGAAATCCCGCCGAAGCGGAAAATTTACTTCGCGTTCATCCGTGAGCTTACGTTCATGGTTTTCCGCGAAGGGGGATAAAATCAATAAATGCCCGGCTCGTAGTGCTCCCGTTAACTTTTTTGTTTCCTTTTTGTTTTATACTTGGCTTTATCGCTTGCCGAGTTTTTGTTATTTTGGTTGGTAAAACAAAAAACGAAAACTTAGCTTTATCGCTTACCGAGTTTTTGTTATTTTGATAATAAGGCAAAAAACAAAAATGAGGTTTTATCAGTAGTCGAATTTTTGTTATTTTGGTTGGTAAAACAAAAAACGAAAACTTAGCTTTATCGCTTGCCGAGTTTTTGTTATTTTGATGATAAAGCAAAAAACGAAAGCCCGGCTTTATTTAAAATTGGGCTTTTGTTATACTGGTTTTATATGAAAATCGCTGACCTTTGGCAAAAATTAAAAGAAATATTCAAAATCCGTGGGCGATTGATTTTGTTTTATGCTTCCCTGTTTTTTATTATTTTTTTGGTGGGAATTGGTTCCGGTTATCTGATTTTTAATAAAAACGGGAATGTTGAACCGCAAATTACCGACCCATATATTGCTTTTATTAGCGAGATATACGACACCGTCAAAACCAATTACTGGGAGAAGGTTACCGATGAAAATTTAAGCAATGTGTTCGAGCTGGGAGCGGAAAAAATTACTGTTAAGCCACAGGTTCTGGAATCCAAGAATAAGTTAGGCGTAGAGAAGATGGTTACAGGAATAATCAAAGAAATGCCGGAAGAAAAAAAGAAAGAGTTTATTGTGGCGCTGGGTAATATTGTTTTGGTAAATCTCCAGCCATTCGGTCGTAGCCAGCTCTACTCGATAAAAGACGAAACGGGGCTGAAAAACAACTTACAAAACATCGATACCGGTACCGACTTGTATTCGGTTTTAGGCGTGGATAAAAATGCTTCATCAGAGAAAATTAGCAGCGCTTACAATGAAAAGATTGCCGAATTGGCGACCGAAGAAAATCAACCGGATTATTCTGAAAAACTAAGCCAGCTCGAACGGGCCAAAGACGCTTTAATAAATGAAACCGCCAAAAATGCATACGATGCGACAAAAGCGGAACCGACAGTAGTCGGCGAGTTGATTAGTCCGTCGGTCCTTCATTTAAAGATTAAAAGAATATCGCCGACGGTATTAAGCGAGTTAAAGCAAGTTACCGATAATTTTGACAAGGGCGAAGCTTTGGATTCTTTAATTATCGATTTGAGGAGCAATATCGGGGGATCAATGGATATCCTCCCTTATTTATTGGGTCCGTTTATCGGGCCGAATCAATACGCCTTGGAACTATTACATCAGGGAGAATATACGCCGATAAAGACATTATCCGGCTGGCTGCCGGGTTTGGTACGGTATAAAAAAGTAGTTGTTTTAATTGACGGGCAAGATCAGTCGTCAGCCGAAGTGGTTGCCTCTGCCCTTAAGCGTTACAATGTCGGCGTTGTTGTTGGATCGAAAACAAAGGGATGGGGCACGGTAGAGAGAGTATTCGATCTGGAAACGCAAATCGACAAAAACGAAAAATACTCCGTGTATTTGGTCCATAGTTTAACTATCGGCGATGACGGCCAGCCAATCGAGGGAAACGGAGTAGCGCCGGTGATTGATATCAGTAATAATAATTGGGAAAATCAATTAACACCTTATTTTAACGATCCGGAACTGGTCAAGGCAGTCAGAAACATCATCAGCAAGTAGCCATAAAAATCAGCAGATGTCATTGATGGGAAAATAAATGTTTAGGGTCTAATAGAGATTAACTCATAGAAAAAACAGGATATGAACAAAAAAAGAATTATCTTTATTATTATTGCTTTAGTAGTTATCGTTATTGGCGCAGTTTTTGTTTTATCAAAAAATAAAAAGAACGGCTACGAGACAGTAACCGTTATTAGGCAAGATGTTGTTGATGAAGTTTCCGAAAGCGGAACGATAAAAACCGGCGAACAAATAAACCTCGGATTTAAAAGCCAGGAAGGATTAAAAGAAGTTTATGTTAAGGTCGGCGACAAAGTATCAAAAGATCAGAAATTAGCAACGATTGACACTAATCGGCTTTATTATCAATTGAGCCAAGCCAAAGCCTCTTTGGCTAGCTATCAAGCGCAATATCAAAAGTTGCTTAATGGCCCGACTCCCGAAGAATTAAATATCAGCGAAACAGTGGCGCAAAATGCCCGAAATACTTTTGCATCGGCAAAACAAAACTTAGCAGATATAGAGGCCGTGGCCGAGCAAAGCATAGGTAGCGCTTATGGAGATTCCTTGAATGTTATCGATGACTCTTATCTTAAAGCGTATACTGCCCTAACAACTGTTGATACAATCTTACAATCATATTTTAATACAAGAAACGATCAGGTTTCAGCAACGGTTAAGGACAATAGAAATCAAATCGACGACAACGTAAAGAATATTAAAACAATTGTCGATAGTGTTAAAAATAACCCTGCCAACGGCAATATTGATAGTTCATTAATCCAAATAAAAACTAAATTGAGTGGCATTTCGTCTTCTTTGATGATTATCCGGCAATTATGCGAGGATCCACTCTACATCAATAGTGTTTCTTCAACCGATAAAGCCGCTCTAGATACCCAGAAGACCAATATTAATACCGGTTCGGCTAATGTAATTAATGCTGGGCAAGCGATTGCCTCGGCGGGAAATGCCAATACTTATAATATCAATACCGTGCAAACCCAATTATCCTCGGCTAATGGAGCGTTAATAAAAGCGGAAGAAGAGCTGAATAAACTAAAGGCGCCGGCGCGGTCAGAAGATGTTGATTATTATCAAGCCCAAGTGAAACAGGGAGAAGCGCAAGTTAGTTTATTGGTTGTTCAGATTAACGACGCGACATTAAGAAGTCCAGTTGATGGTCAAATAGTTGCGGTCCTCAAAAGAGTTGGCGAAGTAGTGGTTCCAACAGAAACGATAATCGGTATTTTGTCGAATGATCCCTTTGAGATTACAGTTAGTATTTACGAAGAAGATGTCGTGAAAATAAAAATCAATAATCCGGTGGAAATTAAGCTTACTGCTTTTAGTGGAGCAATATTTTCTGGCAGAGTTATCAATGTTGAACCGGCGCAGGAAATGATTAACGATGTGGTTTATTATAAAACCACTATTGGTTTCGATAACCCTCCAGACGGCTTGAGGCCGGGAATGACCGCCGATGTTTCTATTAGAGTAAATGAGAGAAAAAATGTTTTGGTCTTACCTGTTAAAGCGATTCAAAAGAAAGGCGAAAAAGAAGTGGTGATGGTTTTAGAAAACAATAATTCCGTTGAAAAAGAAGTTCAAATAGGATTAAGGGGAAGTGATTCTTTGGTAGAAATTGTCTCTGGGACTAACGAGGGTGAAATAATAATAATTCCTAACAAAAAGTAATGGCGGAAACGATCATTAAGATAGATAGTGTTTGGAAAATTTATCAGTTAGGCAGGCAA
>JAZDOL010000010.1:0-8202 GCA_043798775.1 bacterium
AAGCACCAAAGGCGCTAAAGTTCATGGAATCAACCTTTCGGTCATAGAAACTTTGAGAATGGAAAACAAAAAGCAGGATATTTATCCTGCCATGAAAACCCTTGTTTTAGAGAGCATCGCTTCGGGTGGGTGAGGAGTTACACTATCCGCGTTTGACAAAATGGGTATTGTTGTGGTATAATACAGGCAGAATTCAAGGAGGTGGAGAATGTGGACACTAATCATCCTCACCCTCCTCGCCATCATCGCCCTGATGGTGGCGGGGATCGTATTCCGAGGGGTGGGCGATATTCTTCGCCCGATCCTCGGAATCTTCCGCCGACCAGCCCCGCCAACGGGCGGGACCCCGGCGACTTCGTCCGCTCCTGCCCCCGTGGCAGGTGGCGGAACACCGGCCTCCCCCGCCCCCACGGGCGGGACGCCGGCAACACCGGCGGTGCGCACGCCGCCACCGGCGCCGACAGTGGTGTGGTCCATGAAGGACCCGCCACGTTAACTAAAAAGGGAGTCGCTAAGGCTCCCTTTTGTAATTTAATTAAATAGATTCATTAATCGACCTGCTCACGATAATTATCAGCCAACGATTTCTTATTTCGCTTAACAGTCGGATTGTCTAAATCACTATTACTCGATTCACCAAATAATTCCACTACTTTCTGTTTTTCCCGATAGAGACCTTTTAAATCGTTTTTAAAATACATAAAAAACATCTCTTCGGAATCACTAGTTATTCCTTTGGCAACTTCGTCATTAAAACCAAGTATTTCTTTTGTCAGATCTTCAAAGCTTTCGTATGGTAAATCCCCCCTAAGGACATCCATTAATAGGCGCGTGAATTCCCGCATCGTCTTTGCTTTTTTGGTGTCTAATATTTCAGAATCCTGGGAAAATCCGTATTTCACAGCTATCTTTGCCAAACCGACAGAAAGTTCAGGAGAGATCAAGAATTCGGCAATATTTTGCGGCAAAGCCGATAAGTCAGAATTATTGACAGTGATATTGCGAACCATAATAATAAAAAATAAGAAAAATAAATAATCGTTAGTGAGGCCACTTACCCGCCGTTTGTTGCGTAGAAATATAATTTATCAGATCATTACTTATTTCGCTCGTTTTTCCGCCTGCCGGGTACCCACTAGAGAAAGGGCTTGCCAAACCAGTCATCGCTGTGATCGTCCTATTGATATTAGCCATTTCCTGCTGAGCGCCATTATTAAGAAGTTGCGACGCCTTGCGATCATTCAGACCAGCGACAACTGCTTTGTTGTTAAATTCATCAGCATCAAGATCAAGTATTTTAGAGGGACTCATGTTACTGACTTGATCCGTTGTTTCCTTGTTTTGTTTTTCGGTGAGGGTCATTCCCGCGTTTTTCTCTGCCTTTGTTAATTCGGCGGCGCTACCTTTCCATGAAGGATGAGAATCGTAAGCAGCACTCATATCATGACCAAGTTTTTTCATTCTATTTACATCATCACGCACTGCCGTAGTCCCTGGTAACTTACCTTTACCGGCTAAATATTGAATTGCAGCTACTTTGTCGGCAGATGTGCCGGCGCTTGTTGCTATCTTTTCGATCTCTTTAACACCACCCGGATCAAGCGCTATTTGCTCTATCTTCTTCATTGATGCAGAGGCGCTTCCTCTTAACCTCGCTGAATACGCCCCACGACCGCCGAAAGCGCCGCCCACTAGAGGTAATGCTTCGGCGCGACGCATAATTGCTCCTTCGGCGCGGGATACAATAGGAATTCCGCGCACAGCAGAAGTAGCTTTGGTTCGCGACCAATTCCCTAACTTTTTAGCGTTATTTTTTGTAAAACTAATAACCGCGCCGGCGCCCATGGCGCTCGTAGAGAAACCATACATTAAACCAAACATCAGGAAAGCCGTAGAAACCATTCCGGGAATTGTTAGGGCAACAAAACTCTCTATCATTCCTGCCCCTGGCGGAGCGCTGATACGCAAAACATCGGTATTCATCATTAGCTGATTCGACAAATACAAGAAAAAACCGGCAGTAACGCCAATAAAGCACCATTGAAACAGTTGCCGCCACCATGATTGAAAATAACTGCGAGTAGCAGGAAAAACATAGGAGGCAAAAGCCACCGGCGACAAAATAACAAGAATCCAAATCGCAATACGGCGAACAATAAACAGGAAAGCGAATATCGTATAAATCGTGGCGGAAACAAAATTGAACACGGTCATCATTATCGATTGAAATGACAGATTGATCATCGCCAATGGATTCCAACTTCCCCTTGTTGCATTTTGAATTATCGCTCCTTGGGCAACAAATCGGCTCTGCATCATTTTAAAACCGGCAACATCGTCGATAAAAAAGTTCATTAATATATTCGAAGCATCAACAATCACCCCGATAATAACTGGGGAAAAGTTGATCAAGAAAGCAATCATCAATAATGGCAATAGTGTTTTTTGCGCTTGATAATCTTGAATCCTTAAAGATGTGGCAATGCCGATAAAAATAATCATCACCAAAAATCCCATATTCACCAAATCGCGAAGAAGCGGCCAACCGATGCCAATTATCGGATTAGCGTAGTCGCCCGTCATTTGCGTGTAAGAGATTCTAATAAAATTATCGCTAAGAGTATATTCGAGAAACCATGTCGCTATTCCTAAGGCGATATTAGACAGACCGAGTACTAACTGAGTAATAAACGCGATAATGTAAGGCCCAATTAATGCGGCGAGTGTTGCAAACATATAAGATTGTTTATTTTAATAATATTCTTTTTATACCCTGTGATAAAATGTCGTTGGTTCATTATCGTTAGAAATGAACCCGCTGGTTTATTATCGTTAGAAATGAAACTATTGATTCATTATATTACGAAAGAAATTACTGTAAACCCATCGACAATTAAGACTAGCTTTTATTTGGCAAAACCCCTACCAATGATTCGGTTATTCTAACCCAATCGGTAATCGTTAATGTTTCCGCCCGACGGCTGGAAGATAGATTATTTTTTTTCAATAAGAAGAGTATCCGTTCTTTGGAAAGCGATGGGTATTTTATCGCCAGGGCCGGCAAATTATTGATTAATTGTTTTCGTGGCTGACGAAACCCGGCGCGAACAATATCGAAAAACATTACCGAATCAACGCTATTATTAAGATTATGGGGAATAATTTCCAATATCGCGCTATCCACTCTGGGTTGTGGCCAAAAAGCGCCCTTGGGAACAATGCGGATAACCCGCGGTTTTCCATAAAATTGAATGCTCACCGATAAAAGAGTCATATTTGGCGGTAGGGCAATAATTCTTTCCCCCACCTCCTTTTGGATCATCACAACAATTGACTCTGGCTTTACTTTATTCTCCAAGAAAAACCGAATAACGGGGTTGGCAACATAGTAAGGCAAATTGGCAACAACCTTATAAGATAAAACCTCATCTGCCGTTTTCGGATAAGCGTTTAAAATTTGGTTGATAGTAATGTCGCGAATGTCCCCCTCAATAATTGCCAATCGGTTTTGGTCGGCGGGAGATATATTCTGTTTCAGGATTCGGCACATATCACGGTCTTTTTCGACGGCAATCACAAACATTGCTTTTTTTAATAATTCATTAGTAAGATTGCCCGTTCCCGGACCCACCTCGACAACTAAATCGGTACCGGTTATCTTGCCGGCTTTTACCATTGCCGTAAGAATTCCCTTATCAACCATAAAATTCTGACCAAATTTCTTTTTTGGAGCAATGCCTTTCAGAGAAGAGGAGCGAAGGTTATTTTTTTCGTTTATTCGTCGAATATTGGCGCGCATCATAATTTTTTACTTTCGCAATGGTAGAGAATGACGGGTTATGGTGTATATTCGCATTTTCCCCCGCTGTGGACAAGGATTCTTGACTTGTCTCCCTCAAGGCGGTAGTATTTGCTTATCAGTGGCCACAGGGGCTATTTTTTAACTCTAATCGAGACAAATCCCATTTATACGCCACAAAGACAAATCCCTTATCAGCCAAACTGGCTTAAGGGAAAAATATCTCAATTTATGAAAAATAATAGAGGTTCTTTGAAAGACCTCTTGTTTTCGTTTGGGAGAATATCCGTTATTTCTGGAGTATTTTCTTTCGCTTTAGTTTCATTTGTTATTGATCCGATTTTAAAAAATATCGACGGGCAATATGCTTCCAGCAGCGCAATCCTTGCCATTGGCAATCAATCGATTGAGGGGAAAATGGTGGAGCTTCCTTATATCGATCCGCGTATGTCTTTAAATAAGGAAACACCGGACTTGGCGGTTGTTAGCGGAAACAGTATTATCTCTTGCGGATCTCCCCACACAACAGTGAATAGTCAAGTAATGGCATCTTTTTCTGGAGACGACAACATAAATCTACCGAAGAGAGAAAGGATAATTGAGTATATTGTGCGCGATGGAGACGATATATCGTCTCTCGCGGAAAAATTTCAAGTTTCTATAGATACTATTTTGTGGGCGAACAATCTAACAAAGAGCGCTCGATTAAAAATTGGGCAAAGCTTAATAATATTACCAACAACCGGAGTGTTGTACTTTGTTAACGGGAAAGATAGCGTCGCCATAATCGCTCGTCAATTTAAGGCTGATCCGCAAAAAATTATCGAGTATAATCAATTACCGGAAGATGGCGACATTGGAGCGGGTGATATTCTGATTATTCCTGATGGAATTATGCCACCGAAAACAGTAATAAAACAACCTTCCTCGACTTCGTTGCCAAATAGCTATTTCTTATACCCGGCGCCTTCGTCGTTTGTTCGCACGCAAAAACTTCACTGGTATAACGCCGTCGATTTGGCAAACGGCAGTTGTGGCTCGCCAATATACGCCGCGGCTTCCGGCAGTGTCCAAAGAAGCGGTTATAACCGCACATCGGGAAATTTTGTGCGAATTATTCACGGCAACGGTGTGGTTACCTATTACGGGCACATGTCAACAATTATTGTTAGTCCGAATCAAGCTGTTTCTCGAGGACAAATTATCGGGTATGTTGGCAATACCGGTTACACAATCGGCGCCACCGGCTGTCATCTTCATTTCGGGGTCTACGGCGCAAAAAATCCATTTGCTTACTAACCCCGCTAAGCGAGGCATGCCCCGCTGAACGAGGTTAATCTTGTTAAATAAATTATCCCCCGCCTCGGCGGGGTTTTTATTTTCCCACTATATCTTTCAACGGGCATATTGGCTCGCTTAGCGGGGTTATGAATCGCTGAGCGATCCTATGCCTCTCCATACAGCCGGTACATCACCGCTTCACTAAGATGCGGAAATTTAATATCTTCGCTATTATCCAAATCGGCGATTGTTCGCGCCACCCGTAAAACCCGATGATAACCGCGGGCCGACAAACGACCGCTGTTTACATAACTTCTAACCAAATTCTGCGATTCGCTATTTAACCGGCAATATTTATTAATTTGTTTAATCCCCATTTCTGCGTTTGTAATAATCCCATCGCCTTCAAATCGGCGGTTTTGCAGCAAGCGCGCTTTTTCGACGCGCGCCTTAATTGCTTCGCTTTGCCCGCCACCCATTGGCGCCGTCAGTTTGTCAAAATTCATCGATGGAACATTAATTGAAATATCAATCCGATCAATTAGCGGTCCCGATAATTTACGGCGATACATCTTAACTTGAGACGTGGTGCAAACACATTGCCTCTCGGGATGCTGATGATATCCGCAAGGACAAGGATTGGTGGCGGCAACGAGCATAAAACGCGCCGGAAGTTCTATTCTGTGGCGAGCGCGAGAAACAGTAATCGTCCCCTCTTCTAATGGCTGACGCAAACTCTCCAAAACATCGCGGTGAAATTCAGGAAACTCGTCGAGAAAAAGGATTCCGCGATGAGCCAAGCTAATTTCTCCGGGCCGTGGCGGATTGCCCCCGCCAATTAACGCCGCCTCGGATGAAGAATGGTGAGGCGTTCGAAACGGCCGCGCCGTGATAAGGGGTTGGTTTAACGGTATCAGTCCGGCAATGCTATAAATCTTTGTAACCTCGAGCGCTTCTTCGGGACTTAAAGAGGGAAGAATCGACGGCAGTGCCCTGGCAAGCAATGTTTTGCCTGTTCCCGGCGGACCCTCCATTATTAAATTATGGCCACCGGTAGCGGTAATTTCTAATGCCCGTTTGGCATATTCTTGCCCTTGAATATTACCGATATCAAATAAAGAAGCCGGCTGGAAAAAAATATCTTTTTCCACCTTGGTTGGGGTAATAGTTAGGCGATTCTCGAGACAATCAATTACCTCCAAAAGATTGGCCACTCCAAAAACACGAAAATCGTTACCGTCATTTTGCAGGTTCACCAAGGATGCCTCCTTGGTATTTTCTTTGGGAAGGTATACTTCCGTAAACCCAAGCGATTTCGCCACCATTACAATCGGCAATATTCCTTTTACGGGACGAAGATTACCGTTTAGGGCTAATTCGCCAATAAATATTTTTTTGTCGCAATTAAAATGAATCTGTCCGGTTGCCAATAAAAATGCCAAAGCAATCGGCAGGTCGTAGAGCGATCCCTCTTTTTTTAAATCGGCGGGGGCTAAGTTGACAAGAACGCGATATGGTTTCTCGTGAGGAGAAGACAGGCTACTGCTTTTCACAGCCGTACTGACCCGTTCCTTGGCTTCTTCCACCGCTTTATCGGGAAGCCCAACGATAGAGAAAAAACGCAACCCAAAACTAACATCGGCCTCAACTTCAACGATGTGTCCGTTAAGCCCGCTATTGGCCGCGGAAAATACTCTTTCCGGTGGTTTGCTTTTCATATAACAACAATTGTAAGGTACCGTTGTCTCAATAAAAAAGACAGGACTTCCTGCCTTTTTTCTATATTTTTTCTGATAACGGTTTTTTGAATGGCCGCTTCTGGCAATCGCTACAATTCCTTGCTTCGGGATATACCGTAAGCCGATCTTCGGGAATTTGTTTTTTGCATAATTCACAAATCCCATAATTGCCACTCTTTCCTTTATCGATTTTATCCAATGCGATATTGATATCTTTTAATCGTGTTTCTAAGCTAAACTCGACCGGCAATAAGGCCTCATACTGCTCAACCTCGTCGGCAGAGTCCTCTAAGCTTTCACCAGAAAAAACAGGGAACCGCGAGTCCCAGTCACCTTTTATTTTTTGGTCCTTATCGGCAAATGTTTTTAAGGTCTCTTCGATTATCTTTTTGTCTGCCTCAAGTTTTTCTTCGATTCTTTTCAGTGGGATTTTGTTGTTCATATTACCCGCAGTTAATCATTATTAATACTTGTGATTACTTTTTTCACGCTATCAAAAGAACTGGCAATTATGATGTGGGTATAATTATTCGCGCTGGTAATTGAGTAGCAAAGACGCAAATCGTCTTGAAATATACTTTGACAACGAATCGCATTGCCGTTATATTTAACCTCTGTAAAGTATGGGCTATTCCTTTTCTCAAGGCCGGCGAGGATAAACAAGCCCGACAGGTTGTCCTCTATTGTTTTTTCCCATCCCCGCATCGCTTCGGTTGATTCTGGAAGCTTTGTTGTCCTAATCTCAACGGCAAGATGATTAATATTGTTGAACGAATAGGTCAACAAGGTGAAATCCGTATCAATAAGGGGATAGAGCTGGTCGGGAGCGCTTGCGCCAACTAATTGGAAAAACTCTTGCAATGATGGCACCTTGTTAGTTGTTTTGTCTTTAATCACAACTCTCGTTAGCCATCCCGCTTGTTTCTTTTCTGCCAATAAAGCCTTTAATTGATTCATAACTGCCACGCTTTCCACCTCAATCGTTCGCACTTCGTCAGTAAGTACCGGAGAATCGGGAACAACGATCGGTTGTGGCAATTCTGGTGGTCCGTCGGGTGGCGTTGGCGTGACGGGGGGCTGATTTGTATCCTCTACTACAGGGGACTCATTAGGCGGGCCATTTTTTGGATTATTGCGCAATACCAGAAGCCAATAGGCGAGCAATGCCACGCCGGCGATAACCGCAATCGCCAACAGAAAGACGATCAGTCGGGCAAACAGCTTTCCTTGCGGTTGTCGCGCGGCAATTGTTGGACGAATCATTTCGATTGGTTGTGGCGGAGGGGGAGGAGGCGTTGCAGGCGCCATTCTATCACTATAATCAATTTCCTCTTCCACGCCTTCACCTTGAATTCTTTCTAAGAATTTTTCTCTTTCAATCTC
>JAZDOL010000016.1:0-2291 GCA_043798775.1 bacterium
GCGTCGGCATAATAATCAAGATTCCACTGGCTTTGGTCAAAATCGTGATTTATTAAAACGGTATTGAGACCGATCATTATATTTGGAAGGTCGGCAAACGTGTTGGATACGGCGTTAAATCCGTCGTCATACGCCTTAGCCCAACTTTCCGAATCCTTTTCTTTGTCGCCCCTTATGCCGATTATGGAGCCGGTAATCTGGTCGTAGTTTAACTGTACGGTTTCAAGATTTATCTCCGCATCTCTTACGGCTTTTTGCGCGTCGCGCGCGTAAAGCTGGGACAAAAGTGTTCCGGCGGCCACATATTGGCCGGCCTTAACATTAACGTAAATCACATCGCTCGAAACTTTGGCTTTAACATCCACCTGCTGGGTGGCGGAAACTTGGCCACTTCCGGAAATGGAAACAATTAGTGTGCCATTTTGAACTTGCGCGGTGGCGTAACGAATTACTCCGTCATTGCTGAAGATTTTTGTATAGCCCCAATATCCACCGCCAGCAACAAGAAGCAGGAGTATACCAACTGTAAATTTACGCTCTATCAATTGTGCGAATAGTTTTGAGATCATGGCAATCTTTTTGTTTCTCCGTCAAAAACTCGTATGAGTTTAGCCTCAATTTGACCTTCTTCATTGGGAGAGCCAATGATGACAATGCCCTCGTCTGGTTTAAGATCGGATAATTTGATGGTCTCTCGACCTTTCTGAATTAAAGTATCTTCGGAAACGAGAACGGTCTTCTCAATATCATCTTTACCTTTTGTAATAATCGTATCTCCATCGATTTTAATGATTAATCCAAAAACGCCATGAGCGTTAATAAACTCTCCTCGAGGAGAGTTTCCCCAATCGCTGAAAAATCCGCCTTGCGGACCTGCGAAGTTTCTATGATAGTTCTCTGCCCAACGGTATGAATATCTCGCTTTCAAAGCTCCAACCTTCATACCGGCTCCGAATACCAAAATAAGAATGACAAAACCAGCAAGCCCGATGATAACCCGCTTGAGAATATCGGGATTCTGAAAGAATTTTTTTATTTTTTCTTCGTTCATATTTTTTATTTAATTAAACGCCGCGCAAGAGATAGCCGACCAGCAATCTCTTTTTATATAGAAACAAACGAATGGTGAATACGGCCAGTATCATATTGACGGTAAAGATGGTAATGCCCATAATCGGCAATGATTCGGCGATAGCTAAGCTAAATTCTTGCCAGGACGTCAAGAACGCGCCAATATCGCTTAAGGCAACCTCAATAAATTGAAGCATGCCAGAATTATATATTTGACCCGCAAAGAGTGACCAAGAGAAGGGCGCGGCCGTAAGCGATACAACCAAAATAGCCAGAAATCCAAACGCTAACCTTTTAGTATTGCGCAACTCCTGCTCGCGTTTAATGGCGAGAATAATGCGGTCAAAAAGCCCTGCCGGCGGCTCCGGCGGCGCAAGATGGGTAAAGAGTTTTTCGTAATCTTTTCTCATACCTAACTACTAATACGACAAAGGGATGCATTTTTGTGCATCCTTTTATTAATTTGACCTATTTTGTGTCTTATTGTTCTGTTATGATTTCCCTAAGCTTAACAAGAGCCCTTCGATGGTGCGATGTAATAGTGTGAAGTGGCTTGCCGAGTGACTCGGCTATTTCGCGGAAATTAAAATGGTCGTTGTAACGCAAGAACAAAACCATGCGATATTTTGGCGACAGTTTATCCATGGCGGAATTAAGCATCTGCGCCATACTAGCTTTTTCTAACAATTCGTAGGGGAGAGGAGATGGGTCGGTAAGCATTTCGGTGATCATATTTTCTCCATCTTCGTTCTCAAATTCAGAGAACGGAACTGCCTTCTTCTTTTTGAGAAAATCAATAGCGGTATTTTTGGCAATTGAAAAAATCCAAGTTTTAAAACTTTTTTGATGATCAAACTTTTTGAGATTGCGCCAAACCTTTACAAAGGTTTCCTGCGTGGCATCATCGGCATCCTGTTCATTTCCTACATATCGATACACAAAACTATAGATTAGCTTAAGATACCGAGCTATAAGAATCTCAAGCGATTCCTCATTGCCCACAAGGTAATCAATTATTAGTTGTTGATCGGAGCGATTCATAACAGTAAATTAGCATTTATTTAAACAAAATTCTAGAGAACACCTCCTTAGCAAACTACAGATTTTAAAAAAGTTCTAATCTTATCCACCTGCCGATTTTTAGTGTAAAAATCGGCCTTCAAAAAGTATTGTGAATACTAGGTAAATCGGTCCCTCGAACCGGTGCTCAACCCTGCGGA
>JAZDOL010000028.1:0-17783 GCA_043798775.1 bacterium
AAAGAAATGATTAAGATTGCCTCGTGGTTAAATAGAATCATTGAACATCTAAAGAAAATGAATCTTAACGGTATCGGTAGTCCCGACAAAGCAACCGATCAATCGGCGCGCAAGGCATTTAAGGTTAGCGTTTTAAATGAACCAGAGCTAGTCAAAATCAAACGGGAAGTGATGCAATTAACACGCAAGTTTCCTCTTACTTATTAATCAAAAGAAGCAGTAATGGTTAAAAGGATTAACGCTGGTAGAAAGTATTATTTTATTTTGTTTATACTGGCTATCGTTGCTGTCGGTTTTATTATTTTTCTAAATAGGCAGTTTATAATGAACATTCCGGATAGTCAGCCAGTAATCCCAGCTGTAAATAAAACAGAAGCGAAAGTAGTATTTGACGTTTATTCGTTAACAGATAACGTTGACCCCGAATGGATATGGACAGATTCAGTTGTTGTCCCCCGGATTATTGATAGTGGAGACCTGTCTGCGGAAAACGCATTTTCTGAATATGTATTTGATAAAATCGCCAACGCAAACAATGATTCACCGGATATAAAGAAAGGTTACATAAAAATGAAGGAGAGATTGTCAGAAAATGAAGCCAACGATTCCCTTGCGCCGAACGTTAATATCGAGCCAAATGGGCTAAGCGGCGACTCGCAAACATATATTCGGGAATATATGTTAAAAAATAATATATTTAGCGGATTATTTTATTTTTACTCGACCGGTGGGGCGCATCCTGTTGATTCGTCGGTTATGATTAATTACGATTTGAAAAACATGCGAGAGATTACCATCGATGATATTTTGTTGATTAGCGGCGGTAATTTGATAGATTATCTTAATACAGAGCAAAACAAACTATATTCCGCAGCGCCTGGCGAACCCGAAAATCTAAATTGCTCACGCGACGAACTTATGCCGAGCGGTTTTTATGTAACAGAAAGTAGTTTGGTAATTATGACATCACCAAGTCGTCTTAACTCGTACTGTTCGCCATCGTTTGAATTTGAATATTCGGCAATCAAAGACATTATTAACAAAAATGGGCCGTTATTACGGGTTTTAAATAATATTAAATGAAAATTTTAGACGGGAAAAAAATAGCCCTGGAGCTAATTGAAAATATTAAAAAGAAGACCGATGAAAGTAGCGGCCGTCTTAAATTGGCTTTTATTCAGGTTGGAAAAAGCCGTGCCGGCGAGGGATATTTAAAGCAGAAAAAGAAGGCCTGTGAATTGGCGGGAATCCGTTTTGAACTAATAAGATTTAAAGAAAATGTTAAAGAAAGTGTTTTGATTACGGCAATTCGCCGTTTAAACAAAAAAAGAGATATTTCTGGAATTGTCGCGCAATTGCCACTACCATCGTCAATCGATGCTCAAGCGGTTCTTGACTCGGTGAGTATTCAAAAAGACCCTGACTGTCTTTCACAAACACGCTTTGCGAAATTTTGCGCCGGCCGTTCAATTATTACTCCGCCGGTGGTCTCGGCGATTGATCATTTATTGTCTTATTATCATATCGACATTAAAGGGAAAAAGGTTGTCGTCATTGGGTCGGGCCGATTGGTTGGCCGGCCTCTGGCAATGTGGTTACTAAATAATGACGCTACTTATTCGGTATTAAACACATCAACGCCAAAGATTTCTACTTTTACAAAGATTGCCGATATTATCATTACCGGCGCCGGCCGGCCAGGGCTTTTAACTGGACGAATGGTTAAAGGGGGAGTCACTATTATCGATGCCGGGTCGGGTTATAAAAACGGGAAAGTTTCTGGCGATGCCGACTGGGAAACGGTTAGTAAAAAAGCGCGTTACATTACCCCAGTTCCCGGCGGTATTGGGCCGTTAACCGTTGCCTGTCTATTAGAGAATTTAGTAATCCTTAACGGGCAAAAAGAAGAGAGATAAAAATATTTATTTTTTTATGCCGATTTTTACTTTCGACAAGATAATATTTAATTTAATTAATGGGTTAGCTGGCAACTGGCCGGTTCTTGATTATTTAGGAATATTTTTTGCCGAATATCTGCCGTATGTTCTGACGGCGGTTTTAATTGTGTGGTTGATTATTGATTGGAAAAAGCGCTTAAAACCGCTGATAATATTTTATTCAACGGTAATATTCTCTCGGCTTATAGTCACAGAAATTATCCGTTATTTATTACCGCGCAACCGGCCGTTTGTTGATTACGACGTTAATTTGCTCATTAACCACAGCGCAAGCAGTTCGTTTCCTTCGGGACACGCTTCTTTTTATTTTGCATTGGCGATGGCGATATATTTGTATAATAAAAAAGCCGGAGCGGTTTTTCTCTTAATGGTATCATTAATGTCAATCGCAAGGGTGTATGTCGGGGTCCATTGGCCAACCGACATTATTGCCGGGGCGGTTGTCGGAATCGCGTCGGCATATGTGATTAATTTTCTAAAACAAAAGTTTACCAAGAGACCCGGTGGCGTTGATAATTAGAGATAGGTTGAATTTGAAATGAGGTAAAACGAAATAAGAATAACGGATTAAGGCATGAAGTTATCGTTTGATACACAGCTCGTAAATAATTACACAAGCAATCCGCAAAAGATTCGTGTTTTAAGCGAAGCATGGGTTGGTAATACTATCTTTTGCCCGAATTGCGGACATGTCGATTTAGAACAATACCGCCATAACAAACCCGTTGGCGATTTTTACTGCAAAAATTGTCATGAGGACTATGAACTAAAAAGCAAAAAAAGCGCATTTGGTAATAAGATTGTTGACGGCGCGTATGGTACAATGATTAAGCGATTAACAAGTAGCCGAAACCCAAATTTTTTTCTACTGAATTACGACATCGTAAGTTATGCGGTTGTAAACTTCCTTATCATTCCGAAACACTTTTTTGTGCCAGAGATAATCGAAAAGAGAAAACCTCTTTCGTCGACAGCAGAACGTCACGATTGGATAGGTTGTAATATATTACTAAAGCATATTCCGCAGATTGGAAAAATATTTTTTGTCCGAGACGGACAAGTCGTGTCACGGGAAAAAGTATTGTCGAATTGGAAGAAAACCTTATTTCTGCGGGATGAAAAAGAAATTGGCGCAAAAGGTTGGCTATTAGATACCATGCTGTGTGTTGAAAAAATAGACCGCAAAGAATTCTCACTCGACGAGATCTATGCGTTTGAAAATGACTTGAGTAAAAAGCATCCCGATAACCGCCACATCAAAGACAAGATTCGACAGCAACTCCAGGTATTGCGGGATAATGGTTATCTTGAATTTACCAGTCGAGGAAATTATCAATTAACACAAAATTATGGAAATTAAACTATTGCCATTTCTCGCAAAACTTATTTTAAGAATTATTCCGCATAGATTGTTGTCACATCGCATTTTGGTTATGTGTCGAGGATATAGTGATGATTATGAAAATTTGACTGAGCTTGTTTGGGAAGACGACAAATACCTGGATTTTTACGACAAGGAATCCTATCCCGAGTTTCAATTATGGATACTTTAAGCGAATTATATTATATGAAAAATCTTCACGAACAACAGATGACCGTAACTTGCAGGTGTGGCAAAGAGGTGGTTTTGCAAATAATTGGAGGACAATACCAAGATTCCTACTCCGGAGTTTGTAGTTGCAGTCGAAAATGGTTACTCGAAGACTTGTCAGAAGATCTTACGGAAAATATCACGGAAAGTGAAAAAGATTTTTGAAATGGCTAGTTAATTTTAATATTATTGCCTGGAATTTGCTAAAAAAACGCAGGACTTCTCCATTTATGATATCCGAATTCAAGAGAAGAGGATTAATCCTCTTTTTTGATTATTCTTAGATTGTGGATAAACGCAGCTTATCAAGCAGCGGGTATCATAGTATAATATACCTATGGCGAGCAATCAGGTTTTCAAAGCAATATATTTTTCTGACCACAAAGAAACAAACCCAAAGGCAAGGGGTGTTGTCTTGGCTTTTGGCGAGAGAAATATAGACTTGTACAAAAGCGTAGCCGGCCTTGGAAGCAATGAACTGCGCAACCTGCTTGGCACAGATTCTTATCTTGAGCTGGAACAACGCGCGCAACAAGAGGGGTTGCCGGTCAATACTTACTGCCTTTGGTATTTGCGAAAAAATATTGGCGTAGAAGAAACAAAAACGAAAACAGTGAAGAATAACGAAAGGACAATCTCCGACTTTATAAATCAGGTTATTCAGGGAGATTGTTTGGAGGTGATGAAAGAAATTCCAGCAAGATCGATAGATATGATTTTGTGTGATCTACCATACGGCACCACGCAACATCACTGGGACAGCGTTATTCCGATTGATCAACTTTGGGACCATTACGAACGCATTATAAAAGATAAGGGCGTTATTGCTCTCACGGGACAAGGGCTCTTTACGGCAAACCTTATGCTATCTAATACAAGGCTATTTAAATACAAAATCACTTGGGTTAAGTCAAAACCAACTAATTTTTTGAACGCAAAGAAACAACCGCTTCGCAAACACGAAGACATTTGTATTTTTTACAAAAGCCAACCTGCTTATAATCCACAAATGACCTACGGCGAGCCTTACAACAAGGGTTTTAGAAAAGATCAATTTACCGGAAGTTACGGTGATTTCAAAACCGTTGAGGTAAAGAGTAATGGCGAGAGGTATCCTACTGATGTTGTTTATTTCAAAACTGCCGAAAGCGAGGGCGAAGTTTACCATCCCACGCAAAAACCAGTGGAACTTGGCCGTTATCTAATTCGTACCTTCACAAAAGAAGGAGATGTTGTTCTAGACAATACTTGCGGTAGCGGGAGCTTTCTTGTTTCAGCAGTTCTGGAGGGGAGAAAATTTATTGGAATTGAAAAAAACCAAGATGTTTATCTGTTCAAGAAACATAAAGTGGATTATATCGAGGTTTCAAAAAAACGTATTAAAGAAGCCGAGGATCGATACAAAACAGAGAACAACAGACTAAAGCTATTTTAGAGTCCGCTATACGGTTCCTCTTGGAGAGTCTGTCGCGCTTTTTCAATTTCACTTTCAGTCAATGCGCCTTTTCCTTTGAGCCAATTTAGAAGATGAAAATATTGATTTGAGTGCAAAATAGGCTTGACGATTTTAATTAAGCCAGTTTCTTTCTGAATAAAGGCAAGGTGTTTTTCCGAGAGTATGCCACGACCAATAAGATCGTAGGCGATTCTCACCGCATCAACGGAGGTCAAATTCAGATCATTTTTGTGATTTCTATCTTTCTCAACATCTGGCGGGTCAATGCTTAATAGATCTTCAACTGCTTCCAGTCCATTGAGGTTGCGGTTATAATATTCTATTTCTTGCCCACGATAAGTAAACCAAGTTCTTCCTTGTTCGGTAAGAGAACCGCGCGGCAGATAAACGCCTCCGTTTGCTACCCGTTCTTTTGATACCCAGCCACAGATATAAAGTATCCATTTTCTTTGTCTGGTTGTACCCGGAAGATTTCTTTTACTGGGAGTTTCAAGATGAGTCATAACATAAATATCGGCGTCCAGTCTTTCATCATGCATTTGTCGCGCGAAGAAATTATGCTTTGCTTCTCGTACAATACCATCACTACTTTCATACTCCTCTTTGAATGGTAATGACCCACCGCGACACTTGACATCAACTTTTATTCCAGAGGGAAGCAAAAGATCGTACCCGAGTGGATGATCTTCAGGATTTATTTCTGGCATACCTAGCTTGTTTCGTATAACCATCTCTGCAAGCGCGCCAAATCCTTGCTCTTCCGAACTCCCTCGTTCTGCGCCAGTTCTATTTTGATTTGCGGCAATATAGCCTGCTGCTTTTTGTCTCAATTGAAAACCCAGCTCATCGGTAAGCTTTATAATAATCGGCTTTGGGTGATGATATCTATACATATTTATTCAACAAAACGATCCACCTGCTTCTGTAATTTTTTTTGTGCCCGGGGAGGGACTCGAACCCTCAAGACCTTGCGATCATAGGTTTTTGAAACCTACGTGTATACCAATTCCACCACCCGGGCTTTAATATGAAATTAATGATGAGTTAATGTCGTTTTGTTGTCAAACTTCCTTTGTGGTTTCTATTTTCTTAATTCTTTTTACCCTTTTTATCGATAACGGACATTCTTCATTGGAGCAGGCAATAACTTGTTTTATCGTTTCAATCATTAAAGAACCGCATTTTTCGCAAACTTGTCCGTTCGGCTTATCCCACAAAGCAAAATCGCATTTCGGCCACAAAGAACAGCCGTAAAAAACCTTTTTTGTCTTTGTTCGTTTCTCCGTTATTTCTCCTTCGTGGCACTTGGGGCATTTTATTCCCGTACCGCGTTTTTCCAGAGTGGCGGTATATTTGCATTTGGGAAAATTAGAGCAGGCAAGAAATTTGCCAAACCGTCCGAAACGAACTACCACCGGCGAACCGCATTGTGGGCAAACTTCCTTTGTTTCCACATCGGTAACTTTTTTCTCCACATCCTTATATTTTGACTCCAGGTTACTGATAAACGGTTCGTAGAAAGAGCGAATAACGCTAACCCATTCTTTTTTACCGTCGGCAATCTCATCAAACTCTTCTTCCATCTCGGCGGTGAATCCGCTGTCAACGATTTTAGGGAAATGCTCCACGAGGATATCGTTAACCATCATTCCCGTCTCTGTCGGCAAAAATCGCCGGTCTTTGTCTTTTTCGATATAATTTCGTTCCTGAATTGTGGAAATAATCGGCGCGTAAGTCGATGGCCGGCCGATTCCTTTTTCCTCAAGAATTTTAACCAAAGTTGCTTCGTTATATCTTGCCGGCGGTTGGGTAAAGTGTTGAAGGGGATCTATTCGGATAAGGGGCAGGTTGCTGCCTTGCGTTAAACGCGGGAGCATTTTTTCCTCAAATTTTAAAGGATACACCTTCAAGAAACCATCAAATTTTAATGATTGCCCGGTTGCGCGAAATGTATATGAATTCCTTTTATCTACTATTACAGTATCAATATCAATTGCCGTTGAGTCGATAATCGCTGTTGCCATCTGCGAAGCGACAAATCGGCGCCAAATCATATCGTAAAGGGCTAGCTGTTTCGCGTCGAGAGTATTTTTTATTTTTTCCGGCGAATTTTCCGGATTAGTCGGTCTAATTGCCTCGTGCGCTTCTTGGGCGTTCTTACTTTTTGTTTTAAATGAACGGGAAAATCCCGGCCAATATTTTTCGCCGTAGTTAGTAATGATAAATTCTTTTGCCATCAAGGTAGATTGGCTGGAAAGGTTAAAGGAGTCGGTTCGGTGATAAGTACAAAGGCCTTTCTCGTACAACGACTGGGCAACGCGCATTGTTAGCTTGGCGGAAAACTTTAATCTTTGCCATGACTCTTGCTGTAAGGAGGATGTCGCAAATGGGGGCAAGGGATTTTTTGCCATCTGCTTGGTTTCAATATTTGTAATTTGATACTGGCGTCCCTTCAACTCATTAACCAATCTATCTGCCTCGATTTGGCCATCGATTGCCAGCTTATCTAACGAATCCCCATTGATTTTTATTAGCGACGCCTCAAGCTCTTCAATTCCTGTGGGGATTTTTTTACTGGCTTCAAAAATCGCGTTTATCGACCAATATTCTTGAGGGATAAACGCCTCAATCTCTCTTTCTCTTTCAACAACGAGGCGAACGGCCACCGATTGCACTCTGCCGGCCGATAATCCACGGCTGATTTTTTTCCATAAAAATGGCGATAATTTATAGCCAACGATTCGGTCAAGAATTCTCCGCGCCTGTTGGGCGTTAACGAGATTTAAATCAATATCGCGGGGACTACTCAATGCCTCTTCGACTGCCTCTTTGGTAATTTCGTGAAAAGTAATCCGTTCATAGGATTTTTTAACCACCACGTTATCTTTTGGTAATGCATTTTTCTTTGTCTTGGACTTTGACTTATCTGGGCTTATTGGATTAGCGTTTTGAGTTTGAAAATCTCCCAGCCCTAACGCTTGAGCCAGATGCCAAGCGATCGCCTCTCCTTCGCGGTCGGGATCGGTTGACAAAAGAACACTGTCGGCAGTAAGAACCGCTTTTTTTAAGAGATTTACATTTTTTCTCGCTCTTGTGGGAATGACGTATTTGGGCCGGAAATTATTTTCCGTGTCAATCCCCAGCTCGCCTGCCGGCAAATCGCGAATGTGTCCGTACGAAGAAAGGACGTGATATTCACGCCCTAAAAAATTCTGAATGGTTTTTGCCTTTGTTGGGCTTTCGACAATAATGAGCCGAGACATTACATTAATTTTCAATTTACAATTTACAATTTTTCCGCCCAAGGCGGATCCGCCACAGGCGGACAATGAATTTTCAATGTTATAATTTTCAATAATTCCACTATCTATCTTGCAGTCACAGAATCGTGTTTGTAAATTGGTTAATTGGTTATTTATTGGTCAATTGGTAATTGAAAATTGGTTATTAGTATTTTTAATTCGTCCATAGTTGTTAAATTTTGGCATTTAGTCCATACATTCCATTTCCCAGATTATTTACCATACCGTTTATCTCCAGAATCGACAAGGCGGAAATAATATTTCCCGCCGGTAATTTGAGGTGATTAATTATTTCATCAATCGCCAGTGGTCCGGTTGTAAGTATTTCTATAACCCGTCTTTCTATCGAATCAATCGGTAATAATAACTGATTTTTGCCCATTGGCCCTGTTGGCGAATGGCCAATTATCTTTAAAATATCGTTTGCTTCGGTAACCGCCACGGCAGTACCTTGTTTTATCAGTTGATTTGTTCCCCGAGATAGTGGCGAATATATCGAGCCGGGCACGGCGCAAACCGACCGTTTCTGTTTTCTTGCCCAACCGGCGGTGATTAGAGCGCCGGAACGTTCTTTTGCTTCGATAACGGTGATTGCTAATGATAAACCGGAAATAATCCGATTTCTTTGGGGAAAAGTGAATTTGGTGCCCGCCGTTCCTTCTGGATATTCGGAAATTAGGCATCCGCCGTTATCGATTATCTCTTCGGCTAAGGGGAGGTTGTCTCTGGGATAAATACTTTCTTTATCTAGTCCGGTGCCGAGAACAGCAATGGTTCTTTTGCCTTGGTTAACTGCTGTTTTATGGGCGATGGTATCGATTCCCGGCGCCAATCCGGAAACAATCGTTATTCCGGCGTTAATTAATCCGTTTACAATATCGATGGTAACTTGTTTTCCGTAGGCGGTGGGGGTTCTCGACCCAACAACGGCGATACATTTTTCATCACGGATTAACGCACCGGAAAAATATAAAACACTCGGCGGTTTAGCGATCCTTTTTAATTGTTGCGGGTATAATCTGTCCGTTAACCCGACAGAGTTGATTGAACCGGGGATAATTTTTAGCATCAATGATTATTAAAATCATTCATTGCGATATTCGTTCCAGATACAATAATTGTCTCCAGCGCCAACGCCACCAAATTAATCGTTCGTTCAATTAGCGCGCTTTCTGCTTTGCTAAATGGTTTTAAAACAAAATCAACTAAATTCCGATTACTATTCTTCCCGCTAATATTCATGGTTCTCATTGGGCAAACGCCGATTCTGATCCTTGTGAAATCCTTGGTTTTGATTTCTTTGATAACCGATTCAACGCCGTGATGGCCGGCCGATCCGCGATTTTTGCTTATCTTTAAGTCGCCAACGGGAAGATCGGCGTCGTCGTGAATAACAATAATTGTTACGGCCTCCTTTTGGCTTCTGTTGCCATTAAACTGCTTAATCGCCTTGCCGGAATTGTTCATAAATGTTTGCGGTTTGATGATTTTTACGGCCCGATCATTAATGATACCGTCCGATTCAAGGGCGTTGGATTTTTTGTTAAGACGAAATGGCGAAAAGTTGTGTTTTTTATTAAAAACATCGGTAGCCATAAAGCCCACACTGTGGCGTGTATTTTGATATTTTTGTCCGGGATTGCCGAGTCCGATAATGAGAAACATATATATTCCAGCGTTAACCAATTTTGTGGTGTGTTTAATCAAGCCGATAAACTGCTTGCGAGTGAAGTTTATCATACCTAATCACCGCTTGTAAAACACTAAACAAGTTGTATAATGCGAGAATATATGAATAAAATATCAAACACAATCTGGGAGACCGTGAAAGTTGTCGGATTGGCAATATTGATTGTTGTCCCTATCCGCTATTTTTTATTTCAGCCATTTTTTGTTCAGGGGCAGTCGATGGAGCCAAATTTAGAAACCGGGGATTATTTAATTATCGACGAAATATCTTATCGGTTTAATAATCCAACGCGAGGAGATATCGTTGTTTTAAAATATCCTTCCGATCCAAGCCAAAGATTTATTAAAAGAATTATCGGGTTACCGGAAGAAACAATTGATATCGCTGATGGAAAAATTGTAGTTACCAAGGGCGGAACTACCAAACAACTTGACGAATCGGCATATATATTATTGCCGTTTGGCACAACTGGCAGTGTTCATGTAACCCTTAAAGATAACGAATACTTTGTAATGGGCGACAATCGCGCCGTTTCTTTTGATTCCCGTCGTTGGGGACCATTGCCACGCAATATGATTATCGGGCGAGCTTTCTTTCGTGCCTGGCCGTTTGTTGTGTTTGATAGAGTCGATCCTTTCAAGTAATAATTTGCGTTATCTTTTCGATTAATCATCTAGAAAATTGACTTATGACTATTAAAAAACTCAAATTCCAGACACCAACGGGAATGCATGATATTTTGCCGGAAGATCAAAAGTACTACCGACGGATTTTTGAGGTCTCTCAAGAGGTGGCTGATTTTTATGGTTTTTCCCGGATTGACACTCCGATTGCCGAAGATACGGAATTATTCTCAAAAGGCATCGGCTTGTCAACAGATATTGTTCAAAAGCAGATGTTTAGCTTTACCACGAAGGGCAAAGACGCGATTACTCTGCGCCCGGAGGTAACGGCGCCAATCGCCAGAGCTTATATTCAAAACGGAATGGTTAGTCAACCACAACCGGTTAAGCTATTCTTTTTTGGGCCGGTTTTTCGTTATGAAAATCCGCAAGCGGGTCGCTATCGGCAATTTTGGCAACTGGACCTCGAAGTTTTAGGAGAGCAAGGCCCGGTTATGGATGTGCAGGTTATTCAAATTACCACAAATATCTTAAGAGAAATTGGTCTTAAAAATGTTATTGTCGAAGTGAACAGTATTGGCGACAACCAGTGCCGACCTTATTATAAAAAAATACTGACAAGCTATCTTCGCTCTAAAGAAAGCGCGCTTTGTCCCGACTGTCGGCGACGGATAAAAGAAAATCCCTTAAGAGTTCTAGACTGCAAAGAAGAGAAATGCCAAGCCGTAAAGTCCCAAGCCCCGCAAACTGTTGATCATTTGTGCGAAGATTGTCATAAACACTTTAAGGGTGTTTTAGAGTTCCTGGAAGAAACAGAGATTCCCTATCGGTTGAATCCGCGATTGGTAAGAGGTTTGGATTATTACACGAAAACCGTTTTCGAAATTTTTGAAGAAGGGGAGTCGCAGATTGCCATAGCGGGAGGTGGCCGTTATGATAATCTTGTTAAAATTATCGGCGGTAATGATGCGCCGGCGGTTGGCGTGGCGGTGGGAATCGAGCGCGTGGTTCAACTAATGAAAGATCGGGAGGTAAAACTGCCAAAGTCCCAAGAGCCAAAAATATATCTTGCGCAATTAGGCGATCTGGCAAAGAGAAAGACCCTAAAATTGTTTGAGGATTTCAGAAGAGCGCGTATTCCTGTTCATGAGTCATTAGGGAGGGATTCGTTAAAGGCCCAGATGGGAAGAGCAAATCGAACGGGAGTGGAATTTACCCTAATTCTCGGACAAAAGGAGGCGCTTGAAGGAACAATAATCATTCGCGACATGGCCACAGGCCGTCAAGATACAGTTAAGCTGGAAGATGTTATCGAGGAGATGAAAGAACGGTTAAAGAAAAATCACTAAATCGAGATTAATAACTAATGTAGAGAAGAATTACCGCTACTTAGAGCAAACTCTATTATTTAGAATAAATTTCCTTTGGTTACTCGGCGGGGTTTAATGTTCCGCTAAGCGAAGTACCCTAAAAAAATATATAATTTATTTATAATTTGACCATTGTTTCGGATTTAGTCCGCCGGTTGGCGGATTCGAATTTCGGACTTAATAAAGTTATGGCAATTGAAGTTAAAAAACAAGAAAAAGAAACAGCTCAAAGTTTAATCCGCCGATTCAGTAAGCGCGTCCAGCAGGGCGGGGTCTTGATTCGCGCCCGCCAGGGAAGATTTCGGATTACCGAAAAATCCGAACCAATGAAAAAACGCGCGGCATTGAGGCGCCAGACAATGAGATTAGAATACCAAAAGTTGGCAAAATTAGGACGACTTCCGGAACCAAAAAAGAGGCGTGGACATTAGGTCATAGGTAAAATCGATCCGTATAATAAAATTACATTAAAATGCTTAAAGAACGAATTAACGCCGATCTTCTAGAGGCAATAAAGGGCGAAATAGAAATGAATCGCACCACTCTTCGATTTTTGAATTCCGTAATTATTAACAAAGAGAAGGAGAAACGCTATCTGTTAGTTAAGGCCAATCCCTTGATGAAAGAGGCCGAGCTCTTGGCAAAATACCAATTAACCGACGAGGAGATTATTGATGTCGTGCGCTCTGAAGTTAAAAAGAGAGAAGAAGCGATAATCGAGTACTCAAAAGGCAATCGTCCGGAATTGGCAAATAAAGAGAAAAAAGAAGCCGAATTACTGAAGCGTTACCTCCCGCAACAATTAACAAAAAATGAAATTAGAGAAATAGCTAAAGTGGCGATTAAAGAATCGGGAGCTACGAGTCCAAAAGATATGGGAAAGGTAATGGGGATTCTTGCGTCGCAAACAAGAGGAAAAGCGGACGGCAAAACGGTTAGTCGGATAGTCATTGAACTGCTGGCGGTAAAGTAAATCATTTATGAAGGTTAATATTAATAACCTAACGACAAGAACGTTTATCGAAACAGGACTTCGTTCTCTCTTTGAAAAAGTCATCACCAGCGAGAATATTGGGAATGACTCCAGTGTTACAATTACATTCGTTGGTTTGGCAAGAATGAGAAAATTGAATCGCCAATATCGTAAAAAAGATACGCCTACCGATGTGTTGTCGTTTGGCGAGCCAAATATATCGTGGCCAACAAACGATAAGAGCAGTATAGGAGAATTGGTTATCTGCCCGCAGGTAGTTGAAAAGAACGCTAAACAGTATGGCGTTACGCGCAGTGAAGAATTGAAGAGGGTTGTGATTCATGGGGTGTTACATCTTTTGGGATACGATCACGAAAAAGATATGAAGCTCCCCGACCTGACGGCTCGCCTCGCTGAGTCCTCGGCGAAGCGGGCCGGAGTATCTTCTCCCGCGCCTCATCGGGAGCAAAATCCCGCCGAAGCGGAAAATTTGCTTCGCGTTCATCCGCAATCTCACGCTCACGGTTTTCCGCGAAGGGGGATAAACGACAGTCAAGAAGAAATATATACCCGTCAGGAAAAGTATGTAAAATCGGCTAGTCGCCTCCGACTAATTAAATAATTTATTATTGGACTATGGCAAAACCCCGTTATTTTACCGGTCTCGATATTGGCTCCAGCGCCGTCAAAATGCTTATTGCGGAGCAAAGAACAAGCGAAGAGCAAATGGAGATTTTGGCGCGAATCGCTAAGCCGGTTTCGGGAATGAGGAGGGGAGTAATTATTGATGCTGAAAAGGTGGCAGGAGCGATCAGCAGCGCCTTGAGAGAGTGTTTGGAAGTATACAATATTAAGGTGGAGGATGTTTATGTGAATGTAAACGGCAGACATATCTTTACTAATTTGTCGCATGGGCTGGCATCTGTTTCTCGCGCCGATAGAAGAATATCTCCCGAAGATGTTGATCGGGTTACGCAAAACGCGCAAGCGTTCTCTTTGCCCCTCAACGAAGAGATTCTCGAAGTATCTGCCAAGGAATATACCGTTGATGGCGCGAAGGGAATTCGCGAACCAGTCGGGATGCAAGGAGTGCGCATCGAGGCGGACATTTTAACGATCGGCGGATTTTCCCCATACCTTAAAGGACTGAATCAAGCTGTTCTGGGAGCGGATTTGGAAATGAGTGGACGAGTCGTTTCTCCAATCGCCGCAAGTCACGCCGTTTTAACATCCGAAGAAAAAGAAATGGGAGTCGCCGTTTTGGATATTGGCGCCGGGACATCCGGTTTAGTTGTGTTTGAGGAGGGCAACCTAATCCATTTGGCAATTATTCCCATTGGTTCAAATAATATAACTAGCGATATTGCCATTGGATTGACAACCGATATGGAAACGGCGGAGAGAATCAAAATCGAATACGGAGGCATTGCGTTAAGAAAAACTGATAAAAAACAGATTCGCATAACAAATAGCGAAGACAAATCGGAAACAGGACTGGTATTTTCTCGAAAATTTCTCACCGACATCGTTGAGACGAGGTGGAAGGAAATATTTGAACAAGTGAATAAAGAATTAAAGAACATCTCTAAAGCCGGCAAATTGCCGATGGGGTTGATATTAACCGGTGGTGGCGCCAGTATGGCTGGAGTTTGCGAATTGGCAAGAAAAGAATTAAAGCTTCCTTGCCGCTTGGGAGTAATTAAAGGGTTTTCTTCGTCAATCGAAGATCCTTCGTGGGCGGTGGCTTCCGGGCTCGCGCTAATTGGTTCAGAAGAGGAAGGCGAGGATAGTTCGCCATCGGCCTTAAAAACGAATATTAAAGGATTATTAAAAAAGCTTTCCAGCATTTTTGTTCCTTAAAAGAGGATCTCGTCAATCGTTTTGTGATTCGTGGCAAATAATATGACAAAAGATAAAAAGAACAACAAAACAACAAAAAGTAACTTGAACCCTCCTACGGTCATTAAGGTTATTGGCGTTGGCGGATCGGGGTCTAACGCGATATCGCGAATGATGCAATGCCATTTGAAGGGGGTGGAGTTAATAGTTATTAATACTGATTCTCAGGACTTAGAAAAATCACGAGCTCATAGAAAACTAAGGATTGGCCGGGAATTGACAAGGGGGTTGGGATCGGGAATGGATCCGGAAATTGGCCGCCAAGCGGCCGAAGAACAGAAAACAGAAATCATTGAAATGACGAAAGGGGCGGATATGATTTTTATCGCCTATGGTTTGGGCGGGGGAACGGGAACTGGCGCCGGTCCGGTGGTTGCCGAATTGGCGAAACAAAGCGGCGCGTTAACGATGGCCGTGGTAACGATGCCCTTTTCTTTTGAGGGACAGGCGAGGCGGGCAGTTGCCGAAGAGGGCTTGAAAAAACTGGAGAAGAGCGTTGACGCCTTGGTGGCAATCGAAAACGATCGGCTAATGGAGGTGTTGGATATGAAAACGACAGTTGACAACGCTTTCTGGTATTGCGACGAAATATTAAGAGAAACGGTATCCGGCATTTCTAATCTAATAATTCTGCCGGGACCAATTGATATTAATTTTGCCGACATCAAATCGATTATGACTAACGCCGGCCTGGCGTTGTTTGGTGTTGGCCGTGGCAGTGGTGAAAGGCGAGCGGAAAAAGCGGCGCAAAACGCGATAACCTCGCCACTTTTAAATTTATCAATCAAGGGAGCAAAAAGGGTATTATTTAATGTTATCGGCGGGAAAGATATCAGTTTGGCAGAAATCGACGAAGTGGCAAAGGTAATTACGAAAGAAATATCTAAAGACGCGAAGATTATTTTTGGCGCCGTGGAGGATGAAAAGATAAAAAAGGGAGAGATTCGCGTTACCGTTATTGCCGCCGATTTTTAGGGTGTGGAAAACTATCATACTTAAAGCTGATTATTGGCCATTTGACCGGATATTTCCTGACCCCTAAAATGTACTATCGTTCAGTGAAGTGATATTAGTTCTTAACTCCGGCCCAGTTTCCATAATCGGTAACAGGGTTGAATGAATAAAATGTCCAACAAGATCACCCAAGTCAGAAAGCGAGACGACTCAATAATCGACTTCGATAAAACGCGTATTGAAAACGCGGTTTTTAAGGCCTTAACGGTAACAACGAAGGGCGATGGCCGTCGTTCGAAACGAATTGCCAGCCGGGTAGTAAGAATTATTAATCGCCGTTTTAAGAAAGGCGATATCCCAAATGTCGAGCAAATCCAAGACATCGTCGAAGAAGTTTTAATTTTGGAGGGATTAGTGGAGGCGGCGCGCGCCTATATCCTATATCGGGAGCAACGGCGGCGGATCCGCGAAGCAACATCGTTATTTGATGAGTCCACCGAAGCAGTTGATAAATATCTAAAGGAATTGGATTGGCAAGTCAACGAGAACGCTAATATGGCGTATTCTCTTCAGGGACTCAATATGTACTCAATGTCGGTGATTGCCAAAAAGTATTGGTTAAACAAGATTTATCCGCAGGAGATTAGAGAGGCCGGCGCTAATGAGGATTTTCACATTCACAATCTTGATTTACTGGCCTGCTATTGTATGGGCTGGGATTTGTTGGATTTATTACAGCGTGGTTTTGGGGGGGTGGCTTCTAAGATAGAATGTCGTCCGCCGAAACATTTTCGCACCGCTCTCGGGCAAACAGTGAACTTTTTGTTTACTCTTCAAGGCGAGTCGGCGGGGGCAAACGCAATTTCTAATTTTGATACTTTATTAGCGCCATTTATTCGCTATGACGGGCTGGATTATCTGCAGGTTAAGCAATCGATGCAGGAGTTTTTATATAACTGTATGGTTCCCACCCGCGTTGGTTTTCAAACCCCGTTTTTGAATGTCACCATCGATGTTAAGGTTCCCAATTTTATGCGCAATACGCCGGTGATTATCGGCGGGAAACCGCAAAACGAGGTTTATGGCGATTTTCAAAAAGAAATGGATATGTTTAATAAAGCGTTTTACGAATGTATGATGGAGGGAGATGCCAAAAACCGCCCATTTACATTTCCTATTCCAACAATTTCTATTACCAAAGATTTCGATTGGGAAAATCCGCAACTGGATATGATGTGGGAGGCAACGGCAAAATATGGGATTAATTACTTTTCAAACTTTATCCAGTCGGATATGAGTCCCGATGATGTAAAGAGTATGTGCTTAGGGGCAAATGAAGAAGTTGTTATTAAGAATTCCGGAAACATAAAACGGCTTTCCATAAAAGAAGTGGCGGAAAATTATAAAATTGCCGATTTTGATGCCGATGGTTGGAGCGATTGCCGCCAGGACAAAGAACTGAAGGTCTTATCGCTTAATCCAAAGACACTTAAAACCGAATGGTCGCCGGTAAAGAGGTTTTTTCGTGTTGATGATTTTGAGTCGGTGGAAATCACCGCCGAAGACGGCAAAAAAGCAGAGTTTTCTACTAAACATCCGATACCGATTTTTACCCCGGAAGGAATACAAATGAAATTTAGCCGTGATATCAAAAAAGGCGACTATCTGCTGACTCTTAAGAAGTCCGGGGATTCTTTATCTAAAAATTGCCAGATGGTTGATGATTTGGTTTTTAACGAGAAGATGGCGAAAATCATAGGTTATTTTATTGCCGATGGCAACTATCTTTTTAAATCCGGCTTAACTCATCGCGAAGAAGGAATAAGAGGGATGCAATTTACTTTTAATAGTGAAGATAAGGAGAATATCAATCTTTTGAAAGGGTTATTGGAAGACACTTTTGGCAAAGAGATAAAGGAGAAAAAAGATCCTCGTTATAATACTTATTATCTTTACCTTTACGATAG
>JAZDOL010000047.1:0-17001 GCA_043798775.1 bacterium
CCCCTTAAAATCGCTTCGTATGTTGCCGCCCTCCCGGGAACATCGTCTGACTTAATTGTTAGCATTTCCTGAAGAGTATGCGCCGCGCCATATCCCTCAAGCGCCCAAACTTCCATTTCTCCAAATCGTTGACCGCCAAACTGCGCTTTGCCTCCCAACGGTTGTTGGGTAATCAGGGAATACGGGCCGATTGAACGCATATGAATTTTATCTTCCACCATATGAATCAATTTCATCATGAAAATATATCCTACTGTTACCTTTTCTGGAAAGGCAAGACCGGTTTGGCCGTCATAAATTTTTACCTTGCCATCTTCTGGAAGACCTGCTTTTTTTAATTCTTCTTTTATATCTTTTTCGGTCGCTCCCGCTAAAGAAGGGGACATCGCAAGATATCCTAAATGTTTTGCCGCCCACCCCAAATGAGTTTCCAAGATTTGCCCGATGTTCATTCTCGAAGCAACGCTTAGCGGATTTAAAATAATATCCACCGGCGTTCCGTCTTCCATGTATGGCATTTCTTCCTGGGCGAGTACCTTAGAGATAACTCCCTTATTCCCATGACGGCCGGCCAACTTGTCTCCGGCTTGGATTTTTCTTGTTTCGGCGATCGTCACTTCGATTCTTTTAATTACTCCGGCTTCCAATTTGTGTCCCAAATCCCGAGAAAATATTTTAACTCCCACTACCTTACCTCGCTTTCCATGCTCCATCGTTAATGAAGTATCTTTAACTTCTTTGGCTTTTTCGCCAAAGATTGCCCTTAAAAGCCGTTCTTCGGCCGTTAAGTCCGTTTCTCCTTTGGGTGATATTTTCCCAACAAGAATATCGTTCGGACCAACTTCGGCACCAATACGAATAATTCCTTCTTCGTCCAGATTTCTTAATTTGTCTTCGGAGACATTAGATATATCACAAGTTGTCATTTCTGGTCCGAGTTTTGTTTCCCGCACATCGCACGTAAAGCTCTCGATATGGATTGAGGTATAATAGTCATCTTTTACTAATCGTTCGGAAATCAAAATCGCGTCTTCGTAATTACCCCCCCTCCATGGGGTAAACGCAACCAGAATATTGTGTCCTAACGCCAATCGTCCACCATTTATCCCTCCACCATCGGCTAAAACATCTCCCGCCTCAACGCGTTGTCCTTTTTCCACTTGTGGTTTTTGATGGAAACAAGTGTATTGATTGGTGCGGATAAAAGTCCTCAAACTATAGGTCTTTTCACTTTTATCTTTTGCCCTCACGACAACATGATCGCCGTCAACTTCGGTAACTATTCCCTCTTTCTCGGCAATGATTTCTCTTCCAGAATCGCGAGCAATGCGTTCTTCTACTCCGGTACAAACAAGCGGAGCTTCTGGCCTAATAAGAGGCACCGCCTGACGTTGCATATTCGAGCCCATTAGCGCTCGATTGGCGTCGTCATTCTGTAAGAACGGGATACTGGACACGCCAACGGATATCGACTCTTGAGAAGAAACATCAATATAGTCAACTTCGTTACGGTCGATTAAGCCTGGCTCGCCTTTAATCCGCGCTTCCACTTTTTTATGGACAATCATTCCTCGATCGTCGATTGCTACCGCTCCCGAGGCGATGTTGTGATGTTCTTCTTCGTAAGCCGACATGTAATGAGGGCGGGACATATCTACCCTGCCGCTTACCACCTTAAAATACGGCGCCTCAAGAAAACCGTAATCGTTAATCCGCGCATAACTCGCCAAATGGCCGACAAGTCCGATGTTCGGACCTTCTGGCGTTTGAATAGGACAAATTCTTCCGTAATGAGACGGCTGAACATCACGGACTTCGAAACCGGCTCTTTCTCTAGTTAATCCACCGGGACCAGTTGCCGACAGTCGTCGTTTATGTTCTAGTTCTGCCAGCGGATTTTCATTATCCATAAACTGTGACATTTGCGAACTCATAAAGAATTCCTTCACGATCGCCATAATCGGTCGCGGGTTAACAAGTTGAGCCGGAGTAATGAGACCGGTGTCTAATGTAGACATTCGATCTTTAATAATTCTTTCCATTCGCATAAAGCCGACCCGTAGACGATTGACCATTAATTCGTTGATTGTCCGGACGCGCCGATTGCCAAGATGATCGATTTGGTCGGATTTAGCGTCGGGATCGTTATTCATCCGGATAATCTCTTTTATTATACTAATAACATCCTCTGGCCGAATAACTCGATCTTTAACAGTTATTTCTTCGTTTTTTGTTTTCAGATCTTCCAGTCGTTGCCCCATCTTCCAACGACCAACGCGCGATAGGTCGTAACGGCTAAAATTAAAAAACATATTGTTGATTAATTCCTTTGCCGTTTCCGGGGTAGCGATATCGCCCGGTCTTAACCGTTGGTAAATCTCTACCAACGACTCCGCCTGGCTATGGGTGATATCTTTCTTGAGCGTCTCTTCGATGTAGTGAATATCCGGATCACGGTCAACGGCAGAAAACAGATCGCGAATTCCTGTTTCCTCGATTCCAAAGGCCCTCAAAAGCATCGTTGCCGGCACACGACGACGACGGTCAATTTTTACGCCAACGAATCCCGTTGGGTCTGTCTCAAACTCTAACCAAGCGCCACGGTTAGGAATTATTTTCGCGCCAAAAAATCTCTTTCCATGGATTATCGAGCTTGTAAAGAAAACCCCTGGCGAACGGATTAATTGGGCAATAACTACCCGCTCGACACCATTGACAATAAATGTACCGCGGTCGGTCATAATTGGAAAATCGGCAAGGAATACTTCTTGCTCGCGGACTTCTTTGGTTTTAATATTAACCATTTTCACCGTCACCCGCATCGCCACTTCGTACGAATCGTTGTTTAATTTGGCTTCCAAGTCGTCTTTATATTTCGGCTTATCGAGTTTATAGTCCAAAAAGTATATCTCTAATTCCTTACTGGTATAATCCCTGATTGGCGAAACCTCGGTGAATAATTCACGAACATCGGTGTCCCAAAATTTTTGCCAGCTTTCTTTTTGCGCCTCTAAAAGATAAGGTAGGGGTAATGTTATTTTGGTTTTTGAAAAGTTTTTTGTTTTGATTTCCTGCATAGTGTTATTATTAGCATTGTCAGGTTTATCAACTTGATTTCGGTTCTGTTCTTTTATTAAAGAGGAAACAAGGAAGTAGCGCTACGCGCCAAACGCCGGTCAATTATGACCACCTACCATGATGATTATTTTATACGAATCGTCCTAAAATAATATTATTAATTTCAAACTAAAAATACCCTAAGGCGGTGTTTAGGGCTCGTTTCTATTTAGTTTTATCTAGAGACAGAATCAGAGTATTAAAATCAGCGATTATTAAACCAGCGATATCTTCTCTTATTTGTTTACATCCTACTTTGGTAATATAAAAATGTCAATAGTACTGCCCCGCAAATTATTTTTCAATTATCAGTTTCCAGTTTTTCCGCCCAAGGCGGATCCGCCACAGGCGGACAATGAGTTCTCATCCTTCGATTAATCACTCAGGATGATACTGAGCAGTGTCGAAGTATCAATAATCAGTTTTCAAACAACCAACCACAATTTGAAATTTTTAATCAATGATCAATGTCAAAGTTTAAAAATATAGTTATTTAAACATTCCCTCCAGCTGGCGAGCTGAAAACTGAAATCAGCTATCGGCGCGAATGCTTTCAATAATTCCTAAAGACGCGAAGGTGGCAATGAGGTTTGATCCTCCGTAACTTACCAGCGGAAGCGATATCCCGACAATCGGCATCAGCCCAAGGTTCATCCCAACATTAACAATAAACTGAAAACATAAAACGACAGCGATTCCCGACACAACCAATCTTGGAAAGTTGCCGCTAACTTTTAGCGCTACATTTATTATTCGCCATATTAAAAGGGCATAGATCGCAATTATTAGGATTGCTCCAAGAAAGCCCGCCTCTTCGCCGATGGCCGCAAAAATAAAATCGGTGTGCGATTCGGTAAGATATCCCAACTGTGTCTGGGGACCCCGCCCTAATCCCAGCCCCAATAATCCTCCCGAACCGATAGAGATTTTTGCCTGCGATTGGCTCCATCCAATTCCTAATGGCTCAAGATTTGGGGAAATAAAACTTAAAATTCTTTCTCGTTGATAATCTTTTAATACCGTTCCCCAGGCGATTGTCACGATTATTATCCCCGCAAATACCAACATAACAAATTGGCGAAGTTTTATCCCGGAAAAGATTAATACTCCCCCCCAAAGAGAGAATATGGCGATTACCGCTCCCATATTGGACTGAAGAATAAGCATCGCGGCAGGAATTATCACATAAACACTCGAAGCAATAATGTGACGAACGCGATACATTTCCACATGACGCATCGAAAAATATTTAGCCAAAAGAAACACGAGCGATAGTTTTAGAAGCTCAACGGGGTCAATCGATATCCTGTCAATTCGGTACCAGTTTTTTACACCACGGATATCAGGAGCGAAAAAAAATAGACCAAGGACAGCCGTAACGGCAATGAAATAAATGAATAGCACTAAATAAGAATTATCGCGAAAAACACGCCAATCAGAAAAAATTAACACATAAAACAAAACGACACTAATCGCTAAGAATGTAACCTGCTTGCTAAACACGTCCCTATCGACAGTAGAGTTATAGTAAAGCGATACACAGCCGATAGAAAAAAGTGACAAAGCGGCGAGGGGGATTAACCAATCGCACTTATTAAGACGATTAATGACATTCCTGAAATTCACGGATAAATTAAGCAATTACTTTTTAATCATTATTAAAAAATCTGACTCGTTTATAATCCTTACTCCATATTTATGCGCTTCCGTCAACTTTGATCCGGGGTTATTACCGACAATTAGATAATTCGTTGATTTACCTACCACTGATGACACTCTCCCTCCCCGTTGACGGATATTCTCCCTTGCCTCTTCGCGAGTCATCGACGACAGCTCTCCAGTTAAAGCAAGTATCTGACCGGACAAAGACTTTTCCTTGCCTTTCGTTTTTTCGACAGGAGAACGAAGGGGGACGACGACGATGCCGTTATCGATAAGTCGATTAATGATATCGTTATTCCTCACATCTTTAAACCAACGGCTCACCGCCCTTGAAGCAACCGGGCCAACCCCATTAATCAACAGGAAGTCGTCTGCCGCCGCTTCCCTTATCTTTTTTAATTCCTTGAAATGAATAGCAAGGTCGCGCGCAGTTTCTTCGCCAATATTTCTGATACCTAAGGCGTAAATAAAGCGCGCCAAGTCGATTCTCTTATTCTTATTAATCGCTTTTATTGTATTATCGGCTTTTTTGTTTCCAAAATTAGGAAGAGTGATCAGATCTTCTTCCCGCAAGGAATATAAATCTGCCGGATTATTGACCAAGCCCACCGACAATAACTGGTCAATGATCTTTGGACCCAGGCCAACGATATTCATCGCTGATCGAGAAGCAAAATGATAAAACTCTTCCCGTCGTCTGGCAAAACAATCTGGATTAGCACACCTCAATACCACCTCTTCGTTTTGCCGTTCTAGTTTGTTCTTACAGCTGGGGCAATTCTTCGGCATTATAAATTCTTTTTCTTTTCCCGTTCGCAGTCCCGTTACCACCTCAATAATGTCGGGGATAACATCGCCCGCCCGCCCAACAATCACCGTATCGCCGATTTTCATTCCCAATCTTTTAATCTCGTCTTCGTTATGCAATGTCGCTCGCGAGATCATTGTCCCGCCAACGCTAACTGGTTTAAGGTGGGCCACGGGGGTAATTGCCCCCGTTCTCCCAACTTGCGCCTGAATGTCCAAAACAATTGTTGTTGCCTGCTTTAATGGAAACTTAAAAGCGATCGCCCCGCGAGGCGTTTTGCCGACAACCCCCAATTTATTAAAAAGCTGATTATCGTTGACAATCACAACAATCCCGTCGATTTCGTATGGCAACGACTCTCTTAATTTTTTACAATTTTCGTAAAACGCAAAGACCTCTTTTAGATTGCGGCAATATCGACTATGAGGACTGGTCTTAAATCCCATCGCTTTTAGTATTTGATGTTTTTTTTCGTGGGTCTTTGTAAAATTAACCAATAATTCATAAGCAAAAGAATCTAAGTGGCGATTTCCGGTTACTTTTGAGTCAAGTTGTCTAATCGAGCCAGCGGCAACATTGCGTGGGTTAGCATAGGGTGGTAGGCCGTTTTTTTCTTGCTCATGGTTGATTGCCTCAAATTCACGCTTAGAGAGAAACACTTCTCCTCTAATATAAACTTTATCGACAATCTGTCTTAACGAATCACTGCCAATCATTTCAACAAGTCCTTTTCTGTCTTGGGTATCGAGATCGATTTTTAAGGGGATTGTCTCTACTGTCTTTAGGTTTTGCGTTACATCTTCGCCAATTAAGCCGTTGCCCCGAGTAGCCCCCGTTGTAAATACCTGACTTTCATACATCAACTCGATCGCCAGTCCATCGATCTTTAATTCGCAAAAGAAATCTATCTGCCGCCCTTCTTCCTCCGTTAATAATCGCTTCATTCTTACTAGCCACTCTTCCATATCACTATCGCCAAAGGCGTCGTTAAACGAAATCATTGGCGCTGGATGAGACACCTTTACAAATCCACCCAATGGTTTACCGCTAACTCTTTGGGTGGGCGAATCCATAGTTATCAGGTCGGGAAATAGCTGCTCTAAATCAAAAAGTTCCTTTTTCAAGGAATCAAGAGCCTCGTCGGAAATCATCGACCGATCTAATACATGGTATTGGTATCGGTAATGATTAATTAGGTTTTTTAGTTTTTTTATTCGAATGAATGCCTCTTTTTTTTCCATTATAAAATACCTACGATTATCGCATTATTTGAATCGCCCGACGGGCTTTATTGGAATAGGGGTTGTTGAAATAACCGGTTGATACAATACAATAATTATTTGCCGCGCAACCAGCGCCCTTAACGGTACGAACCGCAAAATAGCTGGCGCCATTTTCCATTGTTGTTAGGGTAATGGTTTTTCCCATATAAAGCGATTCCTCGATTCCGGTGTCGGCAGCGTAAAAAGCAATTATCGAATCGCCAATTCCCCTGGTCATTTTAATCCCTCCCAAAACAATCGAGGCGGTGCCCATTGCCAAGCTTAAAAGGATTGCCGTAATCAAAACCGCCAGATACGACGACAATCCTCTTAGAAACCGTTTCGATGATATGGGACTATACGTTGCCATAATGGTTATTAATCATAATAGTTATTAATATCGAACATCAAGATTTCGTTGCGACACTGTTGTTTGGACTTTAATTAGCGGATCTTCGTATTGCCGGCCACTTTTGAGTCGTAAGACCATCGATATCGTAACTCGTGGCTGTAGGTTATCGGTTTCTCGGCCACCAATAACATTAAATGCCAAACGGGTCATTTCCAAAGAAGCCGATGTCAGTTCCGACACCTGCGGAGAATGGGTTGACAATCCTTTCTCTTGCATCAATTGACCATTGGCTAAATAAAACCTTTGGCAATCATATCCTTCCAAAGAATTAATAAATCTCAAGCTCGACCCCCCCGCGGTTAATTCAAAATTATCGCCGTCTTGGGCAAGGCAATTCGGCAGATCGCTGGTTTGTTTCTTTGCCATCCTTAAGGCGCGACTCATATATTCCAAAGCGTAGCTGGACTGATCAATTGAGCGTTCGCCGGAGATAATCAATCTCTGCCCGCGAACGCCGGTAACATAGACCCCCGATATCGCGACGATTGCCATCGAAAAGATCATTAAGGCTACCATTATTTCAATTAAGGTAAATCCGCTACGACCCGCTGTTTCTATTCTTTTATTACGGACGCGATTTCCAATCATATAGATTTTCTTGAACAACGATACTGTTATTTACTCCTTTTTCCCGCCAATATACGGTGACGGTAACTTTTATCAGGTAGTTTCCTGTCTTGGCAATATTTATTTTTCTTTGGTACTTGCTGTTTACCCCCGACGAGTAGCCATAAAAACCGTTGGTATCCATTTTCAAAAAACTGCCGCTGTAGCCGGATATCAGTGATTGGCTTAAATAATTTGCCTCCCAATCGCCGCCCCTGATTTCATCGTCCCATAGGGCCCCGGGCATCGTATTCTGCTTAATCCAGTTGGAGTCACGGATATTTCTTACGACTTCCACCCCCTCTTGGGCCAGATAGCTGGCGGTTAATTTTGACGAAACAACCCGAATCGAAGACATCGTCTGTTGCAATAATGTATAAACCCCAACAACACCGGTAATAATCACAAAAACAGCAACCATCGTTTCGATTATCGTAAACCCTCGTTTATCTTGATATTTTTTACAAATCATTGTCATCGAATGTCAACTACGCCCGCGTTATTAATGAGAATGTTTTTCGACACCGACGGGCTGGCGGTTAAAGAAACGGTAACCGTCGCTGTGTTATGATCAAGGTTGTTCCCATGAATTCGCACCGTTGGACTAGGAGGGATAAATTCAACACTTAAATTAGGAGAAGATAGGTCGCTAATTACCACCCCGTCTTCGATATATATTCTTTCAACAACGCCGTCGGTACTATTATATATCCCGTTCCCGCCAATCGGCGTGGTGTCGGCGTATAGAAGATAAAAATTATTTCCTTGTTGAAAATAAACGCCGTACCCCCCCGGAACCGTGCCGTTAAACCCCTGCATCGAAGTGGCTAATTCCGAAGCGCGACGGATATCCTGCGCCAATTTATTCGCTGATCGATTTGCTAAAAGCTGTCCCCGCATTCCCCGATAACTGGGGAAAACAACTAGGGAAATAATCCCGATAATCGCTATCACCACCAGCAACTCAACAAGGGTTGTCCCGCGACTTTTTTGTTTCATAAGCCAATAATAGACCCATACCACAAACTAATGCCATTACCCCAATAAAAGGCGACGACGGTGCCGACAATAAGGAATGGGGCAAAGGGAACCATCGCTTTTGGCGATTTTCCTTTGGCAATAATTAACGCTAATCCGATTATAGCACCGACAACAAAGGCAATAAATAAAGCGATTAGGGCGTTGGGATAACCTAAAATTACCCCCATCAATAACCCGACCTGAACATCCCCCCAGCCCATCCACTTTTCTTTAGAAATAAACGCCAAAAGCCACAAGAAACCGGCAACGGCGATAGTTGCCAAAACGGTATTGGCGATAAGTGATATCCCCAGCGCCGTCGCAGAACCTTTATCTAATAATAATGAAGCTATTTTAAAGGCGATTGTTAATACCGTCGCTCCAATAACCGCATTAAAGGAAATTAACAGATGTTTAAGATCGAAGATAAATATCGTTTCCAAAAACACCAATAATAACATCTGATAAATAATCGATGCCCATCCCGAAAGGTTGCCGATTGCAAATCGATTAAGATAGATAATCGCGACATATAAGACCGCGGTGATTGCCTCAATAAGTGGATATTCGATTGATATTGGCTTTTGGCAGTCGCGACACTTTCCTCTCAAGTTAATAAAACTAAAAAGAGGAATCAGATCATACCAGCGAATCGTTTTCCCGCAATTAACGCAATGCGATCTCTCAAATAGCACGCTTTCCCCGCTATCTAAACGATAAACCCAGGCGTTAACAAAAGAACCGGCTACCAGCCCAAGGATGCTCCCATAAAAATATATGATTTCCATAATCGTTGATTATCCCATAAATACTGGTAAACGTAAAAATCCCTGCAAAACAAAATCCGCCACGAGGGACGGATAATGTTTACGATTTATCAAACCATTACGGACAGGTGTATGCGGTCGAGGTTGCTCCGCAAAATGTTCCTGTTACTCCTCCCGGATTAGTTGCCGTTTCTTTAGCAACGCCGGTTGAGTCAGTGCAGAAATAATTAGTAGCGCCACCTTTTTGGACATTTAAGGTAACATAAGCGCAATAAGCGGTTGCTGAATTCTGGACTACGGGATTACCCGTTGATGTTTGAGCGAGAATATCAGCGCATAACTTGCCAAGATCTGTCGCGCCCTTAGCGTCGCATGTCGCCTTAACGCCGGTTGTCGCATTATTATAAGCGCCATCAGAGGCGTAAACCATTTCCGCGGCGGCGCGAACCTGACCCATCGCCGCGACAACCCGCGCGTCTTTTGCTTTGTTCTTCGCCCCCGACAAAGACACTAACACAATCGAGGCAAGAATACCGATAATGGCAATCACCACCAATAACTCAATAAGGGTAAAACCTTTTTTCTTTGCTTTTTTTGGCATTTTGTTTTTTAGTTTTTATTTTTAATTATTATTTTATTCGTAAATATTATCAACTAACTTCGACCTTTCGTTAAGAAATTCTTAAATTTACGGACAAACGAAACTTGTTGTTGTGCAAACCGCCGTGCCCGGGTTGGTTGTTGTCTCCTTGGCAACCCCGGTTGAATCAACGCAGTAATATGCCGTTGCGCCATTGTTTTGCGTTAACAAGGTAACGAAAGCGCAATAGCTGGCGGCGGGAGAGGTTGCCCTATTTATTGTCGGGTTTTCTGTCCCCCCTAATTGTTCAGCAATGTCGGCGCATATCGTTGTCATCGATGGATCGGTACAAACAACCTTATCGTAGTTCTCATCTTGAGAGTACGACATTTCCGCCGTTGCCCTCACTTGGCTTAACGCGGCAATTGCCCGCGCGTCTTTTGCCTTGTTCTTCGCCCCCGACAAAGACACTAACACGATAGAAGCAAGAATACCGATAATGGCAATCACCACCAATAACTCAATAAGGGTAAAACCTTTTTTCTTTGCTTTTTTTGGCATTTTGTTTTTTATTTGTTATTTTAATTAACTGCCAGTATCGACCTTTCCTGTGTTTTGATATTGGTATTATATCACGAACAACTGGCGAATAGTCAAAGAAGTAATCCACAACTCGTTAATTGAAAAACGCTAGCCCATACCAATCTGATATATTGGCAGTAACACCGACCCCATAATTCCCATAACCATCGCCCCCAGACCAATCAACATAATCGGTTCCAATAGCCCAACCATCGTATCTAAGGATTGGGATACTTCTTTTTGATAGAAACGAACAACATTAAGCATTGCCGTATCCAAGTTGCCAGTCCTTTCTCCCACGGCAACCATTTGCGTAAACATTGCCGGAAAATAATCCGGATACCGGAAGAGAGTTGAGCTGATTGTTTCTCCTCTCTTAACCCCTTCTCCGATACTGATAATCGCGTCCTTGTAAACAGAATTGGTGACAATATCTTGGGTTATCTCTAACGCCTGGACAATTGGCAACCCGCTAGAAATAAGGGTGGATAGATTCTCCGCGAGTTGGGAAACATTAATTTTTTTTATAAATCCGCCAATTAAAGGAATACCAACAACGATCCGGTCGATGGTCTTCTTCCCTGCTGGATCCTTTAATGTCCGAACAATTAAAACTACCACAGCAACAACAACAAGAATCATAATTTTCCAGTAATTCACGAAAACACTGGAAAGTGAAATCACCAGCTTTGTGAGGGCCGGCAATTCTTTTCCGGACTCGGCAAGAACTTCCGTTAGTTGAGGAATAATAAAGGTTAAAACAAGAACAATTACGGCAATGAACACGATAATCACAAAAGCGGGGTAGATCATTGCTCCAATAATTTTCGCGCGAAATTCATATTCTCTTTCAGCGTGGTCTGCCAAATATTCTAAACTTTCCGGAAGTTTTCCTGACGCTTCTCCCGCCTTAACGATACCAACAAAAAACGGAGAGAAGATCTTGCTATGCGCCGCAACGGCTTGAGAGAATGGCGTCCCTTCTTCTACTTTCTCGCCAACATCCTGAATGATTTCGCGAAATGTTGGCTTTGTTGTTTGCAGGGCCAGGGTTCTTAGCGATTCAACCAACGGCACATTCGCCTTGATAAGGATCGCCAATTGTCGGGTGAAAAGAACGAGAGATTTCGCCGACACTCCTTTGAATATTTCTATCTTTCGGCTATATATCGGTAAATTTGATTCCTCTAATCCGGTAACATATAACCCGTATCCCTGTAAAAGATTAAGAGCGCCATCTTTCGATGATGCTTCCACTATTCCAGATTGAACCTGTCCATCTTTTGTTCTTGATTGGTAAAGAAATTTCATTTTCGACGCCTTATTTAAACAACCTTCTTAATTCGTTGGGACTTAACGAATACGTTAAAGCGCTAACTAGCGATATCTCTCTTAACCGCACTAGATTAGACAAAGATCGATTTAAGCTAATCATTCCCATTTCCGCCGAGGTTTCAATAACAAGATCAAGCTCATGAATTTTATTTTCTCTAATTAAATTAGATACCGCGGGGTTATTAAGCATCACCTCGCACGCCGGAATCAACCCACCCTTGGTTCGAGGAACTAGTCGTTGCGACACAATTCCCAAGAGCGAGCTGGCAAGCTGAACGCGAACTTGGTTTTGCTGTTCGGGAGGGAAAGAATCAACAATCCGGTGGATTGTTTGACTGGCAGAATTGGTATGCAAGGTAGCAAATACCAAATGACCGGTTTCGGCGGCAGTTATCGCTGTAGAGATTGTATCGGAATCCCGCATTTCCCCAACCATTATCACGTCGGGATCCTGACGGAATGTCGCCTTCAATGCCAAACTGAAGGAGTTGGTGTCCTGGCCAACTTCCCGCTGGTCAATGATACTCTTGTCGTCGGTGAAAATATACTCAATTGGATCTTCGATGGTGATTACGTGGTCGGCGCGAGTGTGATTGATTTCGTCAATCAGAGCCGCTAAAGTCGTCGATTTGCCGTGAGACGAGGGGCCAGTAATAATGACAAACCCCTGGGCGGCTTTGGTAAAATCGTGAAGCAATACAGGCAAATTTAATTCGTCGATACTACTAATATTCTTCGGGATCAAGCGAAGAGCGGACGACACTACTCCCTTTTGATAATACACATTAACCCGAAAGCGGGCCTTGCCTTCGTGATCATATGAAAAATCCATTTCTTTTGTCGCAAGAAATGTTTCGAAGCGATCCCCTCCCATCATTAATTTTGCCAAAGCGACCGATTCTTCGGGGGTAATCGGTTTCAATTTAATTAATGGAATCAGCCGACCGCTAATTCTAACAATCGGATTATGGTTGGGAGATATGTGTAAATCGGAGGCCTGTTGGCGAATCGTGGTTTCTAGAAGCTCCTTTAAAAATACGGGGTAGTCGATATTCATTTTTATGATTTATATATTAACGCAACTTAATTCGATACCGATTCAACTGGGCTTACAGTTATAAATATTTTTTGATTTCTTCTACAACCTCACTTGGAGAATAATGCGACTTAATTAGATAAGATACAGCGCCCATTTCCAATGCCTTTGACACCTCGTAGGTTTGGCTAAGATTAGATAAAACAATTACTTTCGCGTTCATTGTTTTGGGGTTCGCCTTAATCGTCCTTAAAACCTCTATTCCGTCCATTTTCGGAAGAACAATATCAAGAAGGATTAAATCGGGAACCATCTCGGTAATTTTATTAACCGAATCTTGTCCATCGCCAGACACCTTAACAATATAGTTGTGTTCTTTAAGCTTGGTGGTATAAATATCAACTAAAAATGGATCATCTTCTACCAAGAGAATGTTCATTCTTTTATTCGTCTCTGAAGAATTTTTTAAATTTTTAGCTTCGTCGGTCATAATAATTATCTACTCAACAACTCTTAATACTTCCTCGATAGTTGTTATTCCGTCTAATACCTTGATAATGCCGTCCTGTTTCATTGACACCATCCCCTGCCTCTTCGCTTCTTTGTCGATACTTAACTCAGATGGTTCGCTCAAGATAATCGCCGCTAATTCTTTTGTCATCACCAACGCCTCAAAAATACCTACTCGTCCAAAAAACCCGCTTTGACGACACTTCTTACATCCTTTCGCTTCATAAGTGTGCTCGATTGGTGAAGGAATATTTTTTTTAACATCCACAGCCATTCCGTTAACTGTCTCTATTATAATATCCATTATTTCCTTAGACGGTTTTACCTTAACGCGACAATCGGGACAAAGCCGCCTTATTAGTCGTTGAGAAACAGCCGCCGCTAACGCGGGAGGAATCAAGTATGGATTTACTCCCATATCAATCAAGCGGGGAACCACTCCAATGGCGTTATTGGCATGAAGAGTCGATAATACCAAATGGCCGGTTAGGGCGGCGTTCACTGCTAGTCCGGCTGTCTCTTCGTCGCGGATTTCTCCAACCATTATTATATTCGGATCTTGTCTGAGGATTTGCCTTAAACCGTTGGCAAAAGTGTAACCGATTTCTGGTCGGATTTGTGATTGATTAATCCCTTCCATCATATACTCCACTGGATCTTCTAGGGTAACAATATTTACTCCTTCTTTATTCAGAATATTCAGTATCGCGTAGAGAGAGGTTGTCTTTCCAGAACCGGTTGGCCCAGTAGAGAGAATCATTCCATATGGCCTTTGGATGGTTTTTTTCATAATCTCGAAGTTTTTTCCCTCAAGGCCAAGCTCTTCGAATGATTTCATTCCCTCTTTCGGATCAAGAATCCGCAATGCCACCTTCTCGCCCATTGTTGTTGGGAATGTGGCTACGCGAAAATCAATTCCTTGACCATCAATCGTTATCGAGAACCTTCCATCTTGTGGTGTTCGCGTTTCGTCAATCTTTAAATTAGATAAAATTTTTATCCGGGCAACAATCGCCGGATGCACCTGAAGTGGCAAAAATATTGATGAATGAAGTACCCCGTCTACGCGGAAACGCACACGGCATTTCTCCCGAGTTGGCTCAATGTGAATATCCGAGGCCTTTCCCTCAACAGCATGGCGCAAAACAACCGCTACTACTTTGATTATCGGCGCTTCTTCGGCCAGACGTTCGAATTCTGCGGTGACCATCGGCTTAATCTCCATCTTCCCTTCTTTTAGCTCATCCTCCAGGTCCGCTAACGCTCGTCCTACTTCTTTTTTTAGTGTCTGGTATTGCCTTATAAGGCCATTAAAAGAGGTGATTGTGATTAAATATACTTTGTATGAGAATTTATTGCGGCGCGCCAAAAATTTCAACGCCTCTTGGGCCTTAATATCTTCGGGGTAGATCATTCCCACGTCCAGAGTATCGCCGTTTTTCGCCAATGGCACCATTTTGTAATATCGCGCCGATTCTTGGGGGATCAACTCAAGCACTCTTAGTGGCACCTCTTCGGCTTCAACCTCCTTAAGAAGAATATTCAAATTTTCGCTCTTTAATCCAAATATTAAATTCTCCGGAACAATCCCCTTTTCCAACAGTAACTCTTCTTCTTTTTTTCCTGAACTTTTTACCTCAAATTCCAGCGCCGAAGCGTTTTCTTTCTCGATGATGCTCTTCTTTAATAATTGCTGGATAATTTGAGGCATGGGGTTTGATTAACGGACAACCGACTCAAATGGATTGTCTCTTCCGGAATTACCAGAAAAGGGTTCGATGCCTTTAAACAATTTCATTTCTCTGATTTTGAAATTTTTCAGTGATGCAAAATTTATATTGATATTCAAATAACCCGCCGGTGGCTCTATCTGACCGTCCTTGTCTTTTGGCAATACAAACTTCCATACCACGAAAATAATTAAAACTACGACCAGAAGTCCCAGAGCAATTAAAATATATTTCTTTTTACTATCGCCGGCCATAATGCTTATTGCCATATTAGTAAGAATGTGTGGTTACCTTGATATTAAATGGAAATACCCCCGTCTCGCTCTTTTGCGACAACTCTCCAGTTGCGATCTCGCTATCACCGCTTACGGTACTGCTTTTTTCCTGGGGGATAGATATGTTTCTAACATCAATAAGACGCGACGATTTTTCTAACGCCTCGAGAAAGTTCCTGAACGATGAATAGTTTCCAAGGATTGTGAAGTCAAATTCTACTTCTTTGATTCGTAAACTATCTGCCGACGGATTGGTTGAGAAAGCGCCAATATCTTTTAACGCCATCCCGTTTTCCGAACCTATCTGTTGAATAAATTGAAACAAAGATGCTGTTGAGTTTTTTTCGGGAAGGGCGGAGTTTATCTTCGCTAATTCACCGGCATACTCTTTCGATTCTTTGTACAACAAAGCCACGTTGTCGTAGTATGCCCCCTTTGTTTCAAGCTCCGTCTCTTTTAACTTAAGCGCTCCGAGCGACTCTCGCATTATTTGATACGCGGGCCAAACAGCGACCACGCCGACTACAATAATGCTTAAGAATATTACAATTGATACTAACCCCTTGGACATATTGTTTATTTATCCAGAATTTTTACTTCTGGCCAATTAGTGAATATTTTCGGATCGAGGGTTATATCCACCTGGAAATCGACGCTTCCATCTTTCGCTAAAGAAACCTTTTTTAGGATAACATTAGCCGTCAATCTGTCGCCTTCAAAAAGAAGAACCTGCTGACCCAAAGATTCAAAGTTGTCCGCCGTTCCCGACAAGCTTAACAATGCGTCCCCTTCGTCCAAGCTAAACCACGAAAAAATAACTTGCGGATGAGTAAGCTTTTCCAAAAACGAAAATGCATTCGACGTTATTGTGTGTTTATCAAGAATTGCCGAATAGTCGTTAATCTTATCGCGGTAAAGGAGGATCTGCCTTTCTTTCTCCCTGACTTCTGGCGTCTCTTTGGCGGTAATCTGTATCAGGACCTCTTTATGCTTATCGGCCGTTTTTCCGTCAAAATATCTGATTCCGAAGTATGACAGAATCGTAGCAGCTAATAGAAAAAAAACGACATAGAAGATAACGTCCATTAGGGAATTACTTTTATTGTCGGGTTTCCTGGGAATAATTTCTATAGCCATAAATTATTTGCTGGTATTATTAATATTAGAAGCTTCGTTTTAAAAGTTGTGACCTATTACTTAATATCCATTATGGCAATCTTGCTTAATATCCATTATAGCAATCTTGCTTAATATCCATTATAGCAATCTTGCTTAATATCCATTATAGCAATCTTGCTT
>JAZDOL010000061.1:0-12910 GCA_043798775.1 bacterium
CACCAGCCTCCTATAAACCCCTGCGGTTTACCATAGAAATATAAGAAATGCCATGGTCGCTAACGCTCCCATTTCGTTTCTTGATTCCCACGGCTACGCCGTTAAAATTAAACGCTGCCATGGCGCGTAAGCTATTAACAACAAAATTATAAAGTACCGATAGTTCAAATCCCAGCGAGATTTGACTATCTTGCTTCGTTTAGCCATTCAGCTATTAGCTGAATATATTCTCGTTCCGCCATCCCGACTTTGTCGGGAGCCATGCTGGCGGAACTGCGAAGATTACTTTTTCAATTTTGTTGTTAAATATCATAAGGCCTGGCTATGAAATGCTACCGAAAATAATTTATCTTATTATCAAATATTAAGATAACATGATCAAATTCGTATATTTTGATATCGGCGGGGTTATGATTGATGACTTTTCGAATAATGATAAATGGCAAAAGATGAAGTCATCTATAGGTGTAAGGCCGGAAATCGATGAGGAATTCGACGATCTTTATAGTGAATATGAGCTTGAAGAGCTATGCCTATCTCGAGACGTAGACTCCTTGATGCCGATTTTTTCCGATAAATTTAACATAAAGTTTCCCAAAAATTTCTCCATGTTAAAATATTTTGTTGACCACTTTGATAAAAATAATGCTATTTGGCTCATAGTTGCCGAGGTTCATACAAAATACGGCATCGGACTGCTTACTAATATGTATGTCGGAATGTTTGACGAAATTACGAAGAGGGGATTATTGCCTCCGGTTAATTGGGACGTTGTGATCGACTCGACGATAGTTGGCCTACAGAAACCGGATATCAAGATATTTGAGTTAGCCGAAACAAGAAGCGGTTTTAAGGGTAAAGAAATTTTATTCGTTGACAATAATCAAAAAAATATTGATACCGCAAGTAATTTTGGTTGGAATGTTTTTTTATATGACTCTGCGAGTCATGTAGAATCAAGCAAAGAGTTGTTAGCGTATCTTCAATCTGTAGTTTAATGTTTTAATCTATAGAAAAACTAATAACTGACGGTATGGAAAAAACGCGAATACCCTTAACGTTATGCATTTTAATCAAGGGCGGAAAAATATCGCTGGGAATGAAAAAGCGCGGTTTTGCTGCCGGTAAATGGAACGGCTATGGTGGAAAACTGCATAAAGGAGAAACAATCGAGGAAGCGGCGAAAAGAGAACTCCAAGAAGAATCAGGAATAGTCGCCGATTATATCGAAAAAGTGGGAATCATTGATTTTGAAACCGAAGGCAGCCAAGAAATCTATGAGGTTCATATATTCAAATTGGAAAATTTTATTGGAGAGCCGGTAGAAACCGAAGAAATGAGACCGCAATGGTTTGATTATGACAAAATACCGTTTGATAATATGTGGCCCGACGACAAATACTGGTTTCCATTGCTATTGTCCGGAAAAAAATTCAAAGGTAAATTTCTCTTCGGTAAAAATGACACTATTCTTAATCAGGAGTTAGTGGAAGTCGAAGAGATTTAGATTCACAACGTTGAGGGTAATAAAATTAAACTATGGATAGTCCAGAAAAAAGAAAAAAGGGAATTGAGGGGGACGCTGAACAAAAAGAAAAACCAAAAACGGCTGCCGCAGTATTGGTTGTTTATGGTGACAAAGTTCTAGTTTTAAAAAAGAGAATTTCAGCCCGTTTTCATCCTTTGGGATGGGTTTTACCCGGGGGTAGGGCCGAAGAAGATGAAACCATTTTGGAAACAGCAGAGATAGAACTTCATGAAGAAACCGGTTTGTCTGGTCATGTTGGCGCGGTTATAGAGTTGGATGTCAAACCATTTTTTTATGAAGAAACCAATACGCTGGTTAATTATTTCATTGCCGAAAGCGAAATAATAAATATTGTTCTAAGTGAAGAACACACGGAATATCGTTGGGTTTCAAAAGAAAACTGGCAAGAATTGAATTGCACTCCCAGTTGCCGTTACGCATTGGAAAATTATTTTAATAAATAACGCTTCGCGATTCATTCGGGAAGTAGGCAGTAAAAGCACCTATTTCCGGAATGTATTATCTATTTCTCGACACGACGTTCGACATTCGACGTCGTCACATTGTCGTTACGTTAATGATTAACATAATTAATAACGAGAATGTGATAAGAAATGTATTGATTAAGAGGCGAGAAATGTATGTTCCCCTGTGGAAAAGTGCCTATAAAATGCCGTAACTCCTCACCCACCCGAAGTAAAAAGATAAATCTACGAACAAAGATGAAAAAAAATTGACCAAGTGCCTCCGATTTTGTTCGGAAACTTCAAGTGAGTGAGGAGTTACAAAATGCCTGTTTGCCAAAGCGCTAAACTAATGATATAATCAAAAAATATGAATACCAAAAGGAATAAAATTACCATTATTGCCGTTTTAATATTGGCGTTTGTCGCAATGACCTTTGTTTATCCCGATTATTTTAACAAAGGAGTTGATTATTTGAATAAACAACTGCCAATTATTTCCCAGGGAAAGGTAAAGATAGCATTACCCCATTTTCCTGTTGTTCCTTTTCGTTTGGGGTTAGACTTAAAGGGGGGATCGCATTTGGTATACGAAGCCGATCTTTCAACTATCAACGAAAAGGACTACCAAATAGCGATGCAGGGCCTTCGAGATGTTATTGAAAGACGAGTTAATTATTATGGCGTTCAGGAGCCGTTAATTCAGACCCAAGAAGCGAACGGCCATTATCGATTAATTGTCGAAATTGCCGGAGTTACCGATGTAAACGAAGCAAAAAAGATTATCGGAGAAACGCCATTTTTAGAATTTAAAGAACCCAGGCCACAAGAGCAAACAGATCAGATTTTAGCCAAACAAAAAGAAATCGAAGGAAAAACATTTGAAGAAATCCAAAAGATACCCGACTGGCAGATTGCTTTAGAAGATCCGTACTTTGTATCCACCGAACTTACCGGCAAATACTTAACTCGCGCCGAGGTTAGTTTTGACTCTAATACTAATAGACCACTAATCTCTTTGCAGTTTAACGACGAAGGAGCAAAATTATTTGAAGCGATAACCGAAAGAAACATCGGCAAGCCGGTAGCGATCACCTTAAATCAGTCGCTATTATCCGCGCCTAACGTTCAGGAAAAAATAACAGGAGGGAAAGCGCAAATCACCGGTAAGTTCACCGTTCAGGAGGCGCAAAAATTGGTCCGTGAATTAAATGCCGGCGCCTTGCCGGTGCCGATAAATTTAGTATCGCAAGAGACAGTTGGTCCGACTCTCGGACAAGCATCGCTCAATAAGTCGCTAATGGCTGGGCTGTATGGATTCATTGGAATTTTGATATTTGTTCTCGTGCTTTACCGAATCCCCGGGCTACTGGCGGCAATTTCTCTAATTATTTATGGAGCGATTATTTTAGCTGCCTTTAAGCTGATTTCAGCAACAATGACCTTGGCGGGAATTGCCGGTTTCATCTTGTCTGTTGGAATGGCGGTTGACGCTAATGTGCTTATCTTCGCTCGGATTAGGGAAGAAATTAAAGCCAAAAAAAGCTTTCCTCTGGCAATAAAAGATGGATTTGATCGCGCTTGGCCATCAATTAGAGATAGTAATATGACTATCCTAATAACCTCGGTGATTCTATTCTCTTTTGGCACCAGTTTCGTGAAAGGGTTTGCCGTTACTTTAATTATCGGCTTATTCGGCAGTTTATTCGCCTCGATGGTAATTACCAGAATATTTCTGGAATCGTTTGCCGGATCAAAAATTTCCGAATCATTTTTGTTCTGGAAAAAGTAAATTATAATATTTTTTTAAGGTATTTCGTCTCGCTAAGCGAGACGACCAAAGGAGTAACCTCCTTTGAAATCCTCATTATTTAGTTCCCCACGGCTTGCCGTGGGGAACTAAACAAGCAAGCGGTCGTTAATTCTGCGCCATTCACTACTATGAAAATACCATTTCTTAAATACCGTAAAATATATTATCTTTTTTCGGCACTCCTTGTCATTGGGAGCGTTTACGCAATCCTAATCTATGGACTGAAGTTTGGTATGGAGTTTACCGGTGGTAGTGTGTTAGAAATTTCCGTTCCCAATAACGGTTACTCGCGTGACGAAATCGAAAACAAGCTAAAACCGCTTAATATCGGTGAAATGACGATTAGCCTGTTGAGCAATAACAATGCATCTTTGCGTTTGCCGTCTTTATCCGACGAAATGCGTGGAAAGATATTAACTGCCTTGCCGGAAGTCAGAGAAGAGCGTTTTGAAACAATCGGTCCTTTAATTGGAAAAGAGCTTAAAACGAAAACCGAAATCGCGATTGCCTTATCGCTTATGGGAATTATGCTTTATATTGTTATCGCTTTTCGAAAACTAACATATCCGGCAAAGCCATGGCAGTATGGCGTAGCGGCCCTCATTGCTCTGTTTCATGATTTAATCATTCCTTTGGGGGTGTTTGCCGTTCTTGGGGAGTTTTATAATGTAGAAATAACAATTCCGTTTGTGGCGGCCCTTTTAACCGTTCTTGGGTATTCGATTAGCGATACGGTGGTTGTATATGATCGGATCAGGGAAAATTATCCTAAGAATAAGGGGAAGAGTTTTTACGATATCGTGGAAGAAAGCTTAAATCAGACCATTATTCGATCGGTAACCACAAATGTCGCGGCAATTCTGGCCCTTGTTTGTATCTATTTCTTCGGCGGTGAAACCCTGAAGTATTTTGCCCTAGCGATGGTTATTGGGATAATCTCCGGCAGTTATTCCTCGATATTTGTTGCCACTCCGCTTCTAGTAACTTGGAATAAGCAAATTTAATATTTTTTTAAGGTATTTCGTCTCGCTAAGCGAGACGACCAAAAGAGTAACCTCCTTTAGAATCCTCATTATTTAGTTTCCCGCGATAGGTCGCGGAGTATGCTAAATAATCAACATTGACAAAGTAACAGATAAATGTTTTAATAATAGAAGTAAATATCCTATTTGTTTTATGCGACAAAATATCGACTATCAAAAAATATCTCAAAAATTGTTGAGCGACTTATCGGCGAGAGTCAGAGAGGTGATCGTCCGTCGTTTTGGCTTAAACGATAAAGAAAGAGAAACCTTAGAGGCAATTGGCAAGCGGTACAAAATTACCCGAGAGCGAGTTCGTCAAATAGAAAGAGACGGTTTGTTGAAGCTACGATCAGCAATTAAAGAATATCCGATGCTAACGAAAGCAATTATTGATGAACTGGAAGTAACAGGAGGATTAAGAGAAGAGGGCGAGCTTTTGAAAAGCGTTGGTGGCGATAAATATCAAAACCATGTGTATTTTGTTTTGAACTTAGGCGAACAATTCGTTAAATTTCCGGAAAACGAAGGCTATAAGTCCTCTTGGGCTCTGAAGCCAGAATCATTTTATTTCGCTCAAAAATTAATTAACGATTTTGAAACCGATTTAAAGAAAAAGAGACAACCGGTTGATTTAGATAGTCAGCAATCGGTGGCTAATATAGCTCAAGGCGTTTTAATGGCCTACTTGGCAATTTCCAAAAAAATAAAACAAGGTCCCGATGGATTGTATGGAATGAAGGATTGGCCGGAGATTTCACCGCGAGGAGTTCGCGATAAGGCGTATTTGGCGCTAAAAAAAGCGAATGAGCCGCTTCATTTTTCCGAAGTTGCAAAAAAAATTGGTAACGGCGCGTTGGCGCAGACCGTTCATAATGAATTAATTAAGGATAGTAAATTCGTTTTAGTTGGCCGTGGATTATATGGTTTGAAGGAATGGGGCTATGAGCCGGGGGTTGTGAAGGATGTTATCTCTCAAATCATAAAATCAGCAAAAAAACCACTATCTAAAGAAGAAATTGTCACTCTGGTCACAAAACAGCGTTTCGTTAAGGAAAATACCATCACTTTCAATCTTTCTAATCGGCGGAATTTTTATCGCACCGCCGACGGTAAATATCAAATACAGGAATCCTAAGAAAGTATGGTATAAAGGACTAATGCCTTTTGATTCAATTTTATCATCCCTTAACGGGTTGAATCTGGCGCCGATCATCAAAACGGCAAAGGAAATAATTGCCGTCTGGTGGTGGGCGCCACTGCCATTTCTTTTATGGAGACCACTTCTATTTTTTTGGTTATGGTGGCGCCAGGATATCTATGACGAAAAGATAAAAAGGGTGATTATTGAGGTTCGTGTTCCCGATGAGTCGTTGAAACCAATCCGGGCAATGGATATAGTGATATCCGGGATGTGGCAAATATATGGACCGCCAAATTGGTTAGAAAAATGGTGGAAAGGGGAATTTCTTCTCGGTTTTTCATTTGAAATTGTGAGTATCGACGGGATTCCTCATTTTTACATTCGTTTGCCGGAAAAATATCGAACAATTACCGAAAGTCATATCTATTCCCAGTATCCGGACGCGGAAATTACTGAAGTGGAAGATTATTCCAAGAAAGTACCCTTTGATATTCCCAACAAGGAATGGGAAATGTGGGGAACCGATTATCACACACTGAAACCCGACCCTTATCCGATTAAGACATATCCGGAATTTGAGTCAGAGAAAGAGTCGGAAGAAGAAAAACGTGTTGACCCGATAGCGGGGTTATTAGAAGGAATGTCGCGGCTGAAACCCGGAGAACAGTTATGGGTCCAGGTTGTCGCTGTTCCCTTTCTTGACGAGAAAAATTGGCTCAAAGAAGGCGAAACGATTAAAAATAAGCTGGTGAACCGCAAAAGTAATCCGCCGGTAAAAACGATGATTGCCGAAATGGGCGATTTGGCGGTTCTTGGCAAGCCGCCCGGAGCAAAGGAGGAAGAGACTAAAGACATTCTGCCGCCGGAAATGAAATTGACCCCCGGTGAAAAAAATGTTGTTGCCGCGATAGAAAGAAAAATCAGCAAGTTAGGATTTATGTGCAATGTCCGTTATCTGTATGTGGCCAAAAGAGAGTCCTTTAACGGTAACCACATTCGTATTCCGATGAGTTATTTTGCCAACTTCGTGACAAACGACCTCAACGCGATTGTTCCTTGGGGAAAGACCCTTACCAAAATTAAACAAAATTGGTACGACTGGTATTTGATGGTTCAACGACGACTGTATGCCAGAAAAAAAAGAATGATTAGAAATTATCGCTTGCGGGTGAACCCCTTATTCCCCTTGCCTGGCGGTGATTTTATTCTTAATGCCGAAGAATTAGCAACGATTTATCATTTCCCATCAAGAACTGTTGCTCCAGCGTCAACGGTGGTTCGTGTCGAATCAAAGAAGAGCGAAGCGCCTGCCGATTTACCGGTTGAATAATAAGATTCATGAGCGTTGTTTACCCTTTTAAGCGAGGGAATTGGTTTCCGGGACACTCCGGGTCGCGAGCGGGCATGGTTTTTCGGCCAGCTTAGCTGGCCGAAAAGAGCGAGCGCTTTAGATGCCCGGTGTGAGCGAGTTTCGCGCGCTGGGCGAAACGAGCGACCCGGAAACCATATTGCCGAGCGTTTTCTTCCTTTCGGAAGCGTGAACAACGCTGAATAAGTGCACAGATAATATTCTCATTAAATATGGCAACGGATATTAATCTATTCGCCGAAACAAATTTCCGTAACGCCCGACGGCGTTTTGGAATTAAAACCGATGATCGACGTCGTCATATGTATGTTATCGGGAAAACCGGTATGGGGAAAACAGCGTTGATGGAGAATATGGCGATTCAAGATATCCAGTCGGGAAGGGGGATTGGCTTTATCGATCCCCATGGAGAAGCAGCGGAACGCCTTTTGGATTTTGTTCCCTCAAGCCGGATTAACGATGTTATATATTTTAATCCCGCCGATCTGGATTTTCCGATCTCTTTTAATGTGATGGAGAAGGTCGGTCTGGAACATCGCCACCTCGTAGCCTCCGGCTTGATGGGTGTTTTTAAGAAAATTTGGCCCGACGTGTGGTCGGCAAGAATGGAATATATTTTGAATAATTCGATTTTGGCGCTACTCGAATATCCGGGTTCGACATTACTGGGCATCAATCGGATGCTGGCCGATCCGGAATATCGCCGCAAGGTCGTCGAAAGGATAACCGATCCGGTTATCAAGGCTTTTTGGAACGTGGAATTTGCCCGCTATACCCAAAGATACGAGATCGAGGCGACCGCCGCTATTCAAAATAAGGTCGGCCAGTTTATCTCGGCGCCGATAATCAGAAATATTATCGGTCAGGTTAAATCAACAATTGATATGCGATCGATTATGGATGAGGAAAAAATTCTAATCATGAACCTGTCGGTCGGAAAAATCGGCGAGGATAATTCCAAACTTCTTGGGTCGCTACTGATAACCAAACTGCAACTGGCGGCGATGTCCCGAGTTAATATTTCGGAAGAAGAGAGAAAAGATTTTTTTATGTATGTTGACGAGTTTCAAAATTTTGCCACCGAATCATTTGCCAATATCTTATCAGAGGCAAGAAAATATCGCCTGTCTTTAATTTTAGGGCATCAGTACATCAATCAGTTGGAAGAAACTGTATGCGATGCCGTGTTCGGCAATGTGGGCACTCTGGTGTCTTTTCGCGTCGGCGCCGAGGATGCCGAATACTTGGAAAAAGAGTTTGCGCCAAGTATTTTAGCGACAGATTTGGTTAATTTGGCAAAATATAACGTATATCTGAAACTGATGATCAACGGCTTGGCCGGTCGGCCGTTTTCAGCAACTACCCTGTTGCCATTTACCCCCCTTGAAAACAGCAAGAAAGAAACGATCATTAAAGTATCCCGTGAGCGGTATAGCGTTTCCAGGGGAATGGTTGAAGGAAAGATCAGCGACTGGCTGGGCGATATGTCAAACAATGCCGCCATGATGCCTTTAATGGGAGGGGGAAACCAGCAGCCTCTTTATGACGCCCGTTGCTCGAAGTGCGGTAAGGATACCAAGGTGGTTTTTCCTCCCGACAATCGCCGTCCCGTATATTGTAAAAGTTGTCGAAAAAAGATGAAAAGGAAAGTTAAGAAAGAGAACGAAGCGGCGGAAGGGGGCTTAGAGAAATCGACAACAACCGAACCCGATGGAGAAAAACCGGGTATCTCTAATACGACTACTGAAAACATAAATAATCCTGTTGATTCTAGTGTCGAAGATAAAAGAGTACCCGCCCTGCTGGATATTGCGAACCAAACTATTTTACCAAAAAAGAAAGACAAAGAAGATCATTTTGAGGCCGAATATCGCCGCGAGTAAACTATTTTTATATCTATGGCGCCAATCCACGAAATCGATAGTTTTAATATGATGGGCAAGCGTGTCTTGGTAAGATGCGACTTTAATGTACCCTTAGGAAAAAACGGCGAGATATTAGAAGAGTATAAAATAAAAGAATCTATCCCAACAATTAAAAGATTAATCGATTGTGGGGCTAAGATTATCTTAATGAGTCATTTAGGAGATCCAGGAGGAGTGGTGAAAGAAGAACTGCGTCTTAATTCGGTTAAGGCGGTGCTGGAAAGATTATTGGGACAGGTTGTATATAAAACGAATGAGCCCGTCGGAATCGAAGCCAAGGCGATGGTTGCCTCCCTAAAACCCGGCGAAATACTTTTATTAGAAAATTTGCGATTTAACGCTGGAGAAAAAAATAACGATCAAAAGTTCTCGGAAGAATTAGCATCATTCGCCGATATCTATATTAACGACGCCTTTGCCGAGTGTCACCGGCCGTATGCTTCGATAATCGGTGTCCCTAAATATTTAGTAAGAGGTAGGGGATTACTATTAAAGAAAGAAGTTGAAGCGTTTGATAAAATAATTATTAATCCAAATCGTCCCCTTGTGGCAATCGTAGGCGGAGTAAAGGTGGAGACCAAGGCGCCGTTAATTAAAAAACTTGCGGAAGTTGCCGATACGATTATTGTTAGCGGTCCGATTCAAAAAGAGATTATTAGTAAAAAAATAACTTTTAATCATCCGGAAAAGATAATTAGCCCAATCGATGAGATCGATGGCGGCTTGGATATTGGAATAAGGTCAATCAGGTTGTTTGAGAATATTATTGTCTCCGCGAGGACTGTTTTTTGGAATGGACCGTTCGGGATGTTTGAAAATGATCGGTACGTAAACGGCTCAAAAGCAATTAGTTACGCGATTGTTAATAGTGGCGCCTATTCGGTAATCGGTGGCGGGGAAACGGTGGCATTTAACAATCGGTTGGGGTATTTGAACAAATTTTCCCATGTTTCTACTGGCGGGGGAGCAATGTTGGCGTACTTGAGCGGTGAGACCCTTTGCGGAATTAAAGCGCTAGAGTAACGTCTTTGTCGGATATCTTTAATGTTATATATCCGTAATTATAATAAAATTCGTTTGATATCAACAAAATATTTTTCTGTAAAGTTGTTCAATATCAACAAATAAATTTCTGTTTTAAGAAAGAATTTTTATGCCGAGTAAGATAAAAAATTTAGAAAAGGCAGCGACAAGAATTATTAACGCGATAAAAAACAGAGAGTCAATAATTCTTTACGGCGATGCCGATCTTGATGGTTTAACTTCGGTTATTCTAATGAGAGAAAGTATCGTCAATCTGGGTGGTTGCGTGAAGGCAATATATTTTCCCGATCGTCAAAAAGAAGGGTATGGACTTAATAAGACCGCGTTAAAGTATCTGAAGAAATATTCTCCGGCGATTTTGATTTTATTGGATTGCGGGATTAGCAATTTTGACGAGATCGAGATTGCTAAACGGATGGGTTTTGTCGTTTTGATTATCGATCATCACGAGGTTCTTAACAAGCTTCCGAAAGCAGAGATTATTGTTGACCCGAAACAAGCAAAAGACCCATATCCATTTAAAGGCCTGGCGGCTAGCGGCGTTGTGTATTTGTTGACCAAAGAATTGTTTAAAAGAAAGTATTCGTTACGAATCAGAGAATCGTTTTTAGAATTGGTAGCAATCGCCACCCTGGCAGATATGATGCCAATAAAATATGATAATCGGCAGATTGTTAATCGGGGGCTATCGGTATTGATGAAAACCGATCGTCCGGGACTAAAATTATTTGTTAGAGAGTTCAGGTCTATCTGTCACGATTCACCGATAGAGATTTCGCAAAAAGCGATCTCTGTATTAAACTTCTGTAAAATAGAAGACCACTTAATGGAAACATACCGCTTACTAACGGCATCTAGCGAAGAAGAGGCAAGACCGATTTTGGAAAAATTAATTGAGGGTAGTAAAAAAAGACATGCGCAAATGAAAGAAATGTTCGAACTGGCCAAGACGATTGTTGAAAGCCAGCCAGATTCACCGATATCATTTATTGGCAACGATAATTGGCCAACAATGCTTCTTGGTCATGTAGCATCGAAGATTTGTCGTGAATATAATAAACCGACATTTGTTTATCAAGAAGGGGAACCCTTAAGTCGGGGGGCGGTCAGGACTCCCAAGGGAATAAGCGGAGTAGAGGCAATGAAGGGGTGTTCTAACTTATTAATCAGTTACGGTGGCCATCATCTGGCGAGCGGTTTTTGCGTGAAAACCACCAAGATTAAACAGCTTGAAATTTGTTTAGTTGACTATTTTTCTTCCTTAGGGGGAAAAACTAATATGCCGATCACTAAACCGGTGAGCCGTAAAAAAGGCGAATAATAATATGAAAACAATAATCATTTATACCGATGGCGGGTCGCGGGGAAATCCCGGTCCGTCGGCAATGGGAGTAGTCATTTGCGAAGGCGATGGTCATGTTGTTAAGGAATACAGTGAATATCTTTCTGATAAGGCTACAAATAATGAAGCCGAGTACCACGCGGCAATATTTGCTCTGACTAAGCTTCGCGCGTTATACGGGAAAAAGTCGGCCGAATCGACCATTGTTGAACTTCGTTCGGATTCTGAATTAATGGTTAAGCAGTTAGACGGAAAATATAAAATCATCGAACCGCGTATCGCTGAATTATTCTTAAAAATATGGAATTTAAAAATTGATTTTAGCAAAGTTACCTTTAAGTTGATACCCCGCGAAGACAATAAGAATGCTGATCGTTTGGTAAACGAAGCGCTGGACCATAAGGGGCGCGAAAGGCGATTGTTGTAGCGTAATGGTTACTAATCACCCATTAAAACAAAAAACCCTCCAATTTCTGAAGGGGTTTTTTGTTTCCCGACCGGCCTATAAGCCGAGTTCTGTCTCCTATGTCTTAGCAAAGGAGGACTGTCTTCCAGAGCTTTAGCAAAGGAGGACTGTCTTCCAGGGCTTTAGCAAAGGAGGACCTGTCCTCCGAAGCCTTGGCGTAGGAGGATGACCATCTATCTAGCCCCTCGATTACTCTTGGGGTCAAGCCCATTTAAACCGTTAAGGTTTAAGTGGGCAGTAGCGAATTATTTGTACTCCCCCTACGCGAACTTTCGCTTCGGAGGATTCATTCTTGCACCCAATAAGGATTTAGCCGTTTCACCGGAGCTTTTAGCGTAGGTCCTTCCGTAGTCTCGCTTAGCGAGACGAAGGAGGATCCCTTCGCTTTATGGCTTCGCTCGCCCTTCTACGCCCAAGGCTTCGAAGGGCGGTTTGGTCCTTTCGGATCAAACCGTCTCTGTTCGCACCTCGTCCGGTATTTTTATACCGGAGGCGGGTATTACCCACTATCATTTATCCCGAACCCTCTCAATAGGGGGTTAGGGAGAGTGCTCGGACTTTCCTCTCCGCCTTTTACAGCGGAGCGGTCATCCGGTCGGTCGGGATGGGTTATCGTACTAAATATGCGCCAAATAGTCAATAATAATTAGCGTGCTTGTCAACGGGAAATAGAAATGTCATACTTTCAAGGATTTAGAAATGTCATGTTTTTTCCGCCGAGTTCAAAATGAATCTTTGTCGCCAAGGATGGTTAGCCGGGGGAATATGCGCCGCCTTGCGGTTGGCGGGAATA
>JAZDOL010000077.1:0-2391 GCA_043798775.1 bacterium
GGAAAAACCGTAAATCAACGGCAAATAGCGACGCACGAGCTCTTCGAGCGCTTTTTCATCGCCTTTCAAATATATCTTAACCAATTTCTCATCGGAAATATTTTTCATATTGCCACAACAGTATAACGCAAAATAACCCAAAAAGACAACAAAAAAACCGCTGGGCGAACCATGCGGTTGAACATCAATCAATTTATTCGGGAATAATTTCTCCAAGACGATAACTATCACCCCAAAGATACGAAGTAGAAATAATTTTATCATTTTCTCTTATGATAATTCTTTTAATATTTAATCTATCTCCTCTTCTAAGAGTTGCGCATTTACTAATTTCGAATCTGTAATTATAGGGATAAGAAAAATCAATAGAAGGACCATTGTCAATTTTTGCCAAAAAACGACAACCGGTAATTTCATTTTCCGTAATTACCTTACTTGGTCCATCGGCAAGTACTGCGCCGACAATCGCTCCCTTAGTACCAGCAACGAGACCTCCGATGACCGCTCCAGTAACGGCATTACTGTCGTTCTCAATTTTCTGTTTACCTTCAGAAACGATTCTGACATCCGAAACCGTAACGCTCACAAAATCGTGATTATTCGAAATATTGGAGCATCCGACAATCGCCAAAACAATCAGAACAAGAATAGTTGAATAAGATCTTGTATTTAGTTTAATAGAATTGAGAAAAATGAACGGCAAACAAACAGATACGACAAGAAGAGCGTGACCGAAAAAACATATTACATATAATGGAACCAAAATTGGCGACAATTTATAGCGCAAATAAGACAATAAAGAATCATCATTTGGTTTTTCTCTTATACATCTAATCGGATCAAAAAAGAAATCCTCGAGATATTCAGAAATAGGTTTAATAAACGCATCTTTGTCGAATCGCATTTTCCCATCTCCTTATTTAATGAGTTGTAAAACAACAAAAATAAAATAGCATTGTAATGCGATTTTGTCAAGTTAAATATTTGCACGGGTGGAGGGAATCGAACCCCCGCTAAAGGTTTTGGAGACCTTTGTACTACCACTATACGACACCCGCCTGCGTCCCGCTTTGCGGGACTTCGGCGAGGCAAGTCCGCCACTATTGCGAGACAAGCCCGCTATTACTTCTTCTTCGCTTCTTTGTGGATAACGTGCTTTTTACACCACTTGCAGTATTTCTTGTATTCAAGCTTGCGCTCGACCAATTTTTTATTTTTCTGCGTATGATAATTGAGTCTTTTACAAACCGTGCATTGAAGTTTCACAACTTTTTCTTGAGCTTTCATATTTTTTTTATTATTACTTTTAAACCTGTGAGAGCCAGCAGAGGGATTCGGACCCCCGACCTTCGCTTTACAAAAGCGTTGCTCTACCCCTGAGCTATGCTGGCGCTTTTGTGCGCAGGGCAGGATTCGAACCTGCGTAGCCATAAAGGCGTCAGATTTACAGTCTGATGCAATTGACCGCTCTGCCACCTGCGCATTTTATTACTATTCAATAAGAACCGGAGCCAGCGGTCGGAATCGAACCGACGACCCCATCCTTACCATGGATGTGCTCTGCCGACTGAGCTACGCTGGCAAAATTTCATTTTACGGTTTTTTTGACTCTTGGTGCTCTAACAGTTTTCTTTTTTGAAAGAGAATCGACTTTGGGCGCCTCATCAATTATTTCACTTTTAGCTTCTCTTACTTCCACAGGTTTTAAAAATTCCTCCGAGGTAAAAACAATCTCTTTCTTGTCATTTGAAAGATTGTCCCAAAAATTAGGATCATTATTGGCATTATTATCATTTACTTGTTTGTCTTTTTCGGAAATCTTTCCAATAATCCTCATTAAATAATTATCGGTTTTGAGAAGCGCTAACCTTGTTTTGTGCAACGTTTTTCGGGTCAACACAAGCGATTGACTTTTGATTTGTTCAACAGGCATTCGACTTAACCACTCTTTAAATTTCGTCCTCACGCCGAAATCAACATCATCAATTTCATTATCTTCATCAATCTTCGAAAGATGATTTGAGGCAATATAAATAATGCCGCCCAAAGCTACTATAAGAAGCGATATTGGGATAAGATTGAACATAATTTTATTATATTTCAAACCGACAAAATTCTCCAACGCAAATATTTTCGCCGATTTTTCCGATATAATCTTTAATTAGAAAATCAATTGTGATATCTTGATCGCGCACGTAGGATTGGGAAATGAGTTCTGGAATATCTTTAGGATTCATGGCAGCAATATGCATTGCCAACTCCCGGCCAAGTTGTTTAAATTGTTCGTTTCGAGCCACAAAATCAGTCTCGCAAAGAAGAGTCACTAAAACGCCAATTTTCCCATTAGCATGAATGTAGGAAAAAACAGCTCCCTCGCCAGTTTTCCGTCCG
>JAZDOL010000078.1:0-15911 GCA_043798775.1 bacterium
GAACTGAAAATTAGAATATAATAACTCCTTGGTTGTTTGAAAATTGTCCGCCTGCGGCGGATCCACCCTAGGTGGAAAAATTGAGAACTGAAAACTAGAATATAATAACTCCTTGGTTGTTTGAAAATTGTCCGCCTGCGGCGGATCCACCGTAGGTGGAAAAATTGAGAACTGAAAACTAGAATATAATAACTCCTTGGTTGTTTGAAAATTGTAAATTGTAAATTGAAAATTTGTTATATGGTGCCCCCAGAAGGACTCGAACCTTCAACCACTGGCTTAAAAGGCCATTGCTCTACCATTGAGCTATGGGGGCGCGTGACTACAAAATGAACATCCTCCTATTCCTTACTACTTAATTTGGATACCTGCCCTTCCGAAGCTTAGCGTAGGAGGGCTCGCCCCGCCGTAGTCCTGAGCCCGCCGAAGGACGAAGGAGGGCCATTGAGCTATGAGGGCAAGTGAATTATGATTGATTATTTATGATTGATGATTTATCGCCAATCTTTTTCCTTCCAGAAGCAGTTAGAACTATCGAGGATAATATTTTAACCAATTCAATACATTTTTGACGGATAACATCCACACGACCATCTGTCAATTTTAAATCTTTCACTATGTCTAACCAAAACAAGGTCTCTTTTGCTTCTTTTAATGAAATACCTATCGTGCTCACAAACTCTTTTTTGGTTCTAGCCGACTGAGCTTCGGCAAAGTTAGCGCCAATGGAAGTAACCGAATCCATTATCTGTCCGGCTATCTTAAATGATGCCGTCGTTTTCGGAAAACTATCAACTAAATTTGCTACTAAGATTATTTGTTCCTTTATTTTTGATAAAGTTTCCTCAGCTCTTAAGTTCATTTATTTAAATCATAATGTTAAATCGTCAATCATCAATCTTAAATCATAAATCTATATCCCTTCTTTCTGTAATTCTTCCAATAATTCTTTTTGACGACGGGTGAGCTTTGCCGGGGTCTTAACGACTATCTTCACATATAGATTCCCCCTGCCATATCCGGAGAATTGCGGAACGCCTTTTTGCGAAATTTTGAATACCTTGCCGGACTCAACGCCACTTGGGACCTTCATCAACATTGCCGTATTCTCTAGTGTCGGAATTTCTACTTCGCCTCCCAAAGCCGCCCGGGAAAAAGTAATGTTCTTTGTCGTATAAAGATCATCCCCTTTTCTAGTGAATATCTTATCCTCTTTTACAAAAATTCGCAAATATAAATCACCCGGTTTGCCTCCCCTTCTTCCGGCCTCTCCTTTTCCAACCGCTTTTAGTATTTGACTATTATCAACCCCGATAGGAATATTAATTTTTATATTATTCATTCCCTTAACTCGCCCCTCTCCCCCGCAAACATTACACGGTCTTGTGGGTCTATTCCCCTCTCCTTGGCATTCCGGGCAAACCGCCATTCGCGCGTACGACCCAAAAACTGTTCTTCTTACTTGCTGGACTTCACCAGCGCCACGGCAAGTGGAACATTCGTTTTTTGATGTTCCCGGTTCAGCGCCGCTACTCTGGCAACGCGAACAAACAACAAAGGTATTTAAGAAAATATCTCTTTCTGAACTTTTAAGAACCGACTCCAGAGTTACTTCAACGTCAACTTCGATATCCTTTCCGCGCTTTAAGTCGCGCTTTTTCGCTCCTCCGCCACCAAAACCAAACACTTCTTCAAAAATGTCGCCTAAATCGCCAGCATTAAACTCTCCTCCGTCTTGCCCCTGCCTTTCGCCAGCTCCCCATCCACCCCACCGAAAACCAAACCCCTGGCCGTCATAACCGGGTTGCTGTCCTTGATTGACGCCATCAAAAACCTGGCCGTATTGATCATACTGCTGTTTCTTTGACGCATCCGACAATACCTGATACGCTTCGTTAATTTCCTTAAACTTATTGCCGTCGCCTCCTTTGTCGGGATGGTATTGGTGCGCCAATTTACGATAGGCCTTTTTTATTTCGTCGGCCGTTGCTCCCTTGGATACGCCAAGCGTTTGGTAATAGTTCTTCATTAGTTTACCTAATTTTTAAATCATCAATCATCAATTATCAACCTTAAATCTTCTCTTTCACATCGCCTTCTTCGGCTGGAGGTTCTTCGCCGGTTTTTGGTTGTTCATCGCCTGAATTCTCCGCACCCGCGGTCGGATTCGGATTATTGACTTCTGGACCCTTCTGTTGATACAATTCTGCTCCGACTTTCTGAATCAATTGCGACAGATCTTCGGTTTTCGCCTTGATGTCTTCTAACATATCACCATCTTTCGCCTTTTTCAAAGCATCAATTTTCTCTTCGACCTGCTTTTTTGTTTCGGCGCTAACTTTTTCTCCAGCATCTTTGACCGTCTTTTCCACTGTATAGACAAGAGTGTCCGCTGAATTGCGCGCTTCGATTAATTCTCTTTTTTTCTGGTCTTCGCCGGCATGGATTTCCGCTTCTTTTTTCATCCGTTCCACTTCGTCTTTTGAAATCCCCGTAGACCCTTCGATTTTAACGGTTTGCGCTTTATTTGTCGCTTCATCTTTGGCAGTCACATTAAGGATTCCATTGGCATCGATATCAAAAGTAACCTCTACTTGAGGGATACCCCGAGGCGCCAGCGGAATGCCGTCAAAAATAAATTTTCCTAATGTTTTATTGTCGCTAGCCGTTGGCCTTTCCCCTTGAAGGACATGGACTTCCACCGATGTTTGGCTATCTGCCGCCGTGGAAAAGACCTGGGTTTTTGCCGTCGGAACGGTGGTATTCTTGGCAATTAGAACCGTATTGACGCCCCCCAGCGTTTCAATTCCTAAGGATAGCGGTGTTACATCCAACAATAAAACATCTCGAACCTCTCCCTGTAAAATTCCTCCCTCAACGGCGGCGCCGATTGCTACCACTTCGTCGGGATTAATCGTTTTATTCGGCTCTTTATTAAACAACGCTTTAACTGCCTCTTGAATCATTGGCATTCTGGTTTGCCCGCCAACTAACACCACTTCTTCAATATCTTTCGGCTCCAGCTTCGCCTCTTTTAATGTTTGCTTAACCAATTCGATTGAACGATCGATATATTCGCGCACCAAGGATTCAAGTTGACTACGGGTAAATCTATAGTATAAATGTTTTGGACCGGAAGCGTCGGAACTGATAAACGGAAGATTGATATCTGTTTCCATCGCCGTTGAAACCTCAATTTTTGCTTTTTCCGCCGCCTCTTTTAATCGTTGTAACGCCAACTGATCTTTTGATAAATCGATCCCTTGATCCTTTTTGAATTGATCTACTAACCAGTTGATTACTTTCTGATCCAGATCGTCGCCGCCCAGATGAGTATCCCCACCAGTCGCCTTTACTTCGATTGTGTCGATAGACACTTCCAAAATGGATATATCAAAGGTGCCGCCGCCAAAATCATAGACGATAATTTGCTCGTCTTTCTTCTTGTTGAGGCCATATGCCAACGCCGCCGCTGTTGGCTCGTTTATAACCCGACGAACATTAAATCCGGCAACTTCTCCGGCAATTTTCGTTGCTTTTCTTTGTGAATCGTCAAAGTAAGCCGGGCAGGTAATAATCGCCTCGGTAATTTTTTCTCCCAACTTCTCTTCGGCATCCTGCTTTAATTTTTGTAACACCATTGCCGAAATTTCCGGCGCTTTATACCACTTATCGCCCATTTTCACCTCAACCCCACCGTCTTCGGATTCCTTTATTTCGTAGGGCATTAATTTCTTGTCGCGTTGCACTTCCGGATCGTTAAAACGCCGACCGATCAGTCGCTTAATTGAATAAAGGGTGTTGGTTGGATTGGTTACTTGTTGCCTTTTTGCCAATACCCCAACCACTCTTTCGCCGGTTTTTGTGATGGCAATAACCGAGGGTGTCGTGCGCGCTCCTTCTTTGTTTTCCACAATCTTGGCCTCACCGGCCTCGACGACTGCCATCGCCGAATATGTTGTTCCTAAATCGATACCTAATATTTTGGACATAGTTTTTAAATTTACAATTTAGTAATTTTCAATTTTCAATGAATTTTCAATAATTTTATCCAATCCATTTATTCGTGTTTGAAAATTAATTAATTGGTTATTTATTGCAAATCTACGATTATTCGCAAGGCGAATCAAATTGGTAATTGAAAATTGGTTATTTTATTGGTCTGTTATTTGCTTTGGCTATCGGGGTGGAATCCTAAGACCGGTTGCAAGCCATCGCCTCCTTCAGTAATTACCCCAAACTTGCTTTCGTAATTGGCGATATTCTCACGCAACGCATTAATTGTATTCTTCAGATGCGCCGGGCTCATAATAACTCTTGACACAAGAATTCCCTCTGGGCGGAACGCCGAAAAGAAATCTAAAACAAATTCATTTTTTGTGTGGCTAACTTGCATCGCGTTGGAATACGATCCCCTTAATTGATCATCTGGGATTTTTATTTTTAACTCCTGATTATTGTTTTTGTTTTCAGTATTTTCCATATTATATTCACTGATTAATAATTTATTATTTAAAATTCATAATTTCTATGTTCAACCCCGGGGGTTAAACATTTTTGAACGCTTGTGTTATTTTGCTAGTTTTACTTTTGCCGGCCGAATGACTTTTCCATTAAGAAGATATCCTTTTTGCGTTTCCTCAACCACAACCCCCGAAGATACGCCTGTCTGATCTACCTCTTCCACTACCTCGTGAAATAACGGATTAAACATTTGATTAGTGGTAATAATCTCCGTTATCCCAGCATCTTTAATAAACTCATCAAGCTGGTTTTTTATCAACATCATCCCCTTAATGTGGTTATTCTCTTCCAGGTCTTCGGGGATCGCTTTTTGCGCCAACTCGAAGTTATCAAGAATTGGCAATATCTTTAAGATAAACATTTCACTGCTGAAGCCGACAATTGCTTCCATTCTCAACGCTTCTTCCTTTTTATAATTTTGGAAGTCGGCTCTTGCCCTTTGCCATCCCCCCAGATATTCTGTTTTTTGACCGGCGCAATCTTTTAGCGCCTCTTTCAATTCTTCAATAGTTAAAGGGGTTTCTGTGTTTTCTTCTTGCATTTGATCTGTTGTTGTTCCTTTATTTTCGTTGTCCATTATTTAATAGTTCTTCCATAATTTCCGAAAATGAATTCAAGATTCCGATATTTCTCTCGTAGGCCATTCTTTTGGGACCAATGAGAGATATCGTTCCTCGCTTCTTTTTCGGGAAACTGCAGGAAGAAGAAATTATAGTAAATCCCTTGACCTTTCCAAACGGCGATTCTTCGCCGATATAAATAGTAATTCCCGTTTGTAATTTATCGCTTCCCGGCGATTCTTCGCATACGTCGTCAATATTTCTTTCCATATCGTTAATAAAATCGGTGAGCCCGAATATCGTTTCCCGATCGGCAAACTCCGGCATTCTTACAATATTTTCCCAACCCTCTTTAAACAAGCGGTCTTCTTCGGGAAAGCTGACAACAGCCATCATCGACGACATCTGCGACAACATTTTGGTAAACGATTGCCCAAATCCCCAGAAATCATCGCCTTCCTTGTCCAATAAATCCCGCAACTTTTTTGGTTCTTTTGCTTTGACGCTTTTCTCGTTTAATAACTTATCAACGAAATAGCGATACCCTTTATCGGTTGGCACTCTCCCGGAAGATACAAATGGCTGAAAAAGATAACCGGCATCGGTTAATTTTTCCATTTCAATCCGAATCATTGCCGGCGAAAGATTGAAGTCGTATTTCTTTTCCAGAAGACCGGAAGAAATCGGTTCCGCCAAATCAACATATTCCTTAATAACCCTTTCTAAGATTAAATTTTGCCTGTCGGTTATTTCCATTACCTTTCCCATAGTTTTCTTTTGTATCATATTAGCAGAACCAAATTAGCAGTCAAGAGGTTTGACTGCTAATGTCTTTTGCTATTCGTCATATCCATTTACATTTGGAGGTTAAAAAAATGTACAACTATCATGGCCCACTCCGACGGGCCATTGTGTATCTGGCAATGGGGATTTCTCCCATTGCCGGGTTGTTGATCGCCCTCGCCAGTCGTTAGGTTGGCGAGGGCAAAGAGGTTAGCGCGCAAGCACTAACCTCTTTTTTGTTATGATGATGATTGAATATTTCTTGTTATTCAATTAAAATGATTTAATCTAATCAAAAAACCAATGATAACAATATTAAAAATACTAAAGAGCAAACTCCCGTTAATTATTCTTTTAATCATCATCTGTCTATCGATATTTTTACGACTCTATAGATTAAATGACACGCCGCCCGGACTTTACCCCGACATCGCCATAAATGGCAACGACGCCTTAGACACAATTAAAACCGGGCAATTAAAATTATTCTATCCGGAAAACAATGGCCGCGAGGGGCTATTTATGTGGTTAATCAGCTTATCTTTTCTAATTTTTGGCGCAAGTGTTTGGGCAATAAGAATCGTTAGCGCGGTTATTGGAATACTTACTATCTTCGGGATATATCTGCTGGGAAAAGAATTATTTACGGATCATACTGAACAGCAAGCAGATAGCGCCGAAAGAAAAACAAAAGCAAAAGAAACAAGTTGGGTTGATTCGATAACAGCGGTTCTCACCCCGGCAAATGTTATCGGTCTATTATCGGCGCTGCTACTGGCTTTTTCTTTTTGGCATATCAATTTTTCCCGCATGGGTTTTCGGGTGATTATGGTTCCCTTTATCCTCGCTTATTTCGGATACTTCTTTTTCCACGGGTTTCGTAAAAACAGGATCCTATCTCTCGTTATTAGCGGGATATTTTTTGGTCTTGGTTTTTATACCTATATTGGTTTTCGAATGGCGGTTCTTATTCTACCATTCATCTTAATCCCCTACCTTCTAAAATCCATTAAAGAGAAAACTATCAATAAGTTTATTACCTATGCTTTGTGGTTTTTAGGAGCGATTTTTGTTACCGCCCTGCCAATTGGGATTTATTTCTTAACTCACTTTGGCGATTTTATCGGCCGCGCCAGCGGAGTCTCGATTTTTAGCCAACTAAGTCCCATTAAGGCATTTTTTATCAGCTTATTTAGCCACCTATTAATGTTTAATGCCCGTGGCGATTTTAATTGGCGTCATAATTTTAGCGGACTGCCGATGTTGCCTTTTTCCTTAGGAATATTATTTATCACCGGTATCGTAATGTCGGTTGTTCGATTTATTCGATCGGTTAGAGAAAAGAATTACCATAAAATTGCCATATACAGCTTTATTTTTGCCGGATCTTTTTCCTCGCTTCTGCCGGGAATTTTAACAATTGAAGGAATCCCTCACGACCTCCGCGTTCTCGGCGTTGTTCCTTTTGTTTATATCTTGTCGGCAATCGGAGGGTTGTATTTGTTTAATCTCTTATACCGAAATACTTCTAAAAAATATTTGGTTATTTTAGCCGGTATCCTATTAATTTCATCTGTTTGTTATTCCCAAAAAGATTTGTATTTTGAAAAGTGGGGCAAAAATCCTGAAGTTATAAACGCCTTTTCCAATAACTATGTGGAACTGGGTAATTATCTGAACAGCGTTGAGGATGGCATTAAGCTTTACGTCATCGTAAACCAGGACGGTGTACGAGTTCCCTATCCCAATGGATTACCGGTAGCGGCGCAAACGCCGATATTCATCGAACGCGTTAAATTCCAAGAACCGCGGGCAATGTATCTGTATTATAATGGTTATGATTTCACTGATCCCGGTCCTACCGGGTATCCGGCGCTAAACTCCTTAGACAAAATTAATCCCAAAGACCGGGCCATTATTATTCCCATGGGGCAAAACGATCCGGATTTATTTGTTACTCTATTAAGGAAATTTCCCGAGGGCCATTTCTGGAAAGCCGGTTCTTTTATGATGTTTAGGCTTAATTTTAATATCGATCCGGTTCTTGAATAATATTAAATCTTGACTATCTTTCTTTAATTAAAAATCATCCATTAATTATAAATAAGCAAACCATCATGTTAAATTTTAGAATAAGAAAAAACTTACCCGAGCTTATTGCCGGACTAATGCTGTTCATAATGTTTATCCTTGGGGCAACAAGTATGGCCGGCGACTCTTTAACAATGGACGAGTTATCGCACATTCCCGCTGGTTATTCGTACATTACCCAAAGAGATATGCGGATAAATGCTGAACATCCGCCACTAATCAAGGACCTGGCAGGTCTACCTTTGTTATTTATTAGGGGAATTAATTTCCCGACCAACGAGGATGTGTGGGTAAACGGTCTCAATAATCAGTGGGATTACGGCCACGTATTTTTATTTGAAATGAATAATCCGGCGTCATTAATGATATTTTGGAGCCGAATTCCAATGCTTTTTGTACTGATGATTTTGGGAATATATTTATTCAAGTGGACAAGTGAAATATTTGGAAAACGCGCCGGACTGTTGGCCCTTTTCTTATACACTTTTTCGCCAACATTTTTGGCTCACGGAAGATTGGTGACTACCGATGTCGGCGCGGCAGCGGGAGCTTTTGTTGCCAGTTATTATTTCGTTAAATTTTTAAAAAGTAATACAAAGAAGAATCTGATATTCGCCGGAATTGCCTTTGGGATCGCTGAACTATTAAAATTCTCCCTTATTCTTCTTCTGCCACTATTTGCGTTAACGGCAACGATTTGGGTTTTTTCCAAAACAGAAAATTGGAAATCCTTTTTAAAAACGCTGTTTTCTTTTGCCGTCTACTCTATCATTATCGTTACAATCGGCTATCTTTTACTCTATCCGATTTACTTGTATCACGTTTCGGGATATCCCGTAGAACGCCAGTTAAGCGATACTGAACTATTATTGGCCTCATCAAACCTCCGACCATTAGCCGACCTGGTGATATTTATGGCCGATAAACCGATTCTTCGGCCTTATGCCCAATACGCTTTGGGGCTACTGATGGTTTTTCAAAGAGTATCCGGGGGAAATACGACTTATTTTATGGGAGAGATTACATCTGTGGCTTGGGCAAACTATTTTCCTGTTGTTTACTTAATCAAAGAGACAATTGTGTTTCATTTGATAACCCTGATCTCTTTAATAATCACTCTTATCGCTTTATTGAAAGGAATAGTTATTAAATCAAGTAAAAATACTCTAAGGCGGATAAAGGATTGGGTTAGTTCGCATATTGATGAAATTTGCATGGCTACTTTTATTGTTATTTATTGGATTTCATCTCTAAGGGCGAATTTAAATATCGGCGTTCGCCATTTATTGCCGGTTTTTCCTCTGACATTTGCCTTAGTCGCCGGTATTTTTTACGCCAAGATATTTAATCCTCCGAACCTTAAAATCAAATACGGTATTTTGGCCTTACTTGTTGGCTGGCAGGTTGTTTCCGTTTTAAGCGTTTATCCTCACTTTCTTTCATACTTCAACGAATTTATCGGCCCCAAGAACGGTTATCAGTATGTTGCTGATTCTAATCTCGACTGGGGGCAAGAATTAAAGCGTCTTAATTTGTGGCTAGAAGAACAAAACATAAAAACGATTTATATTGATTATTTTGGCGGTAGCGATGTCAAGTATTATTTAGGCGACAAGGCGCAATCGTGGTGGGGAACGAGAGACCCAAACGAATTACCAAGAGGCAGTTACTTGGCGGTGTCGGCAACTTTCCTTGATGGTGGGCGCGGTAAACCCATAAAGGGATACGACGGCGATCATGGATTCTATGACTGGCTTAACCAATACCAACCAGTTACGGTTATTGGTAATTCAATGTTTGTGTATTACATTAAGTAGTTACCATATAGTCGCTAATCTTTTAATATCTTATTAATTAAAAAGACGACATCTGATGTCGTCTTTTTTCTCAATCACTTATTGACTCATTGACTTAATCACTGTTTGTCACGGTAACGGTAAGGGGCAAGATTGCCAAAGCGGACATCGATATATTCTAACTCCTTTCTCCCATCTACGGGAATCTGCTTTTCCAATACCGCCTTTAGTTTTTCCAGTTGCCAATTAATGTCGTTTTTTATTCCGAAGAATACACTCCAACCATCAGCGGTTATAATGGTAATCTGCTCGTTATTATCGATAACCGCCTCGCGAACTATTAACCCGGAATTCTGTTTCATTGATTGGTCAATCTGGATAATAATCCTCATCATATCTTCTTTGGCTACCTGCCCACCGATACTTACCGAAACATTATCTTCTTTTGGCCGAATTATTAAGCGATCCCCCGCCGCTACCTCTTCAAAAATAATCCCGTATTTATCTATCTGGTAAAATCGTTGATTGCTAAACCATAAAGCGATTGCCGATCGCTCGCGGATGGTAACTGCCAGAAGGCTCGGCAGTTTTTTTGTAATTTCCACTTCCTCGATTGCTGGATGCGTTTTTTTTAAATTATTCCGCGCCTCCGTCGTTGAAAACAAGAATATACTCCTCGATGGAAACACCAAGCGATTATCAATATCTCTTTCAATCTCCTCGACAATACTGGCTCTATTAATTCTTTGAGTTCCCAAAACGTCGACGGTCGATACCCAAAAGTAACGGGAGAAGATCAATAAATAAACTATTCCCGCCACCAATGTTGCGGAAATAAAAATAACCCAAAATATCTTTGACCGATATATTGGTTTTCTTTTTTTAATCTTATATGTCTTTCTTGATGAATATTTCCTTGCCGTTCCTCTTCTCATTGTTTTAATAATTACAATCCCCGTTTTATTCTTCTAAATCTTTCAATCGCGTAATTTATCCAATATTTCGGCGATATTATCAAGTCATAGGTCTTTAAATACTCGTCTTTATAACCGCCGAATCCCATTTTAAAAAGCGTTGGCCCGGCCCATGGATGATTCTTTTGCGTTATTGGATCAACAAATCCCCAAAAGTCGTATATTCGACACCCGCGTCTTTTGGCCTCTTTAATCGCTTCCCATTGTAAAAGATAAGGCGTTGATAATTTTGCGTATTTAAGGTCGGAAATTGCGTGATGATAGTATGCGGTATTACCGCAAAAAACCACGAACGATCCGGCGGCAATTTCCCCATCTACCCGTCCGAAAAATAAACTAACGTTATTATCGGGAGCAAATGCTTGAAATTCTTTCGTTAAGTACGAGATAGAGAATGGTACAAACCTTTGCCTCCTTGACACCTGGTCGTGATATTCGCTGAAAGTCCGGACGTCTTCGAGCTTATCGCTTTGCGAAATTGTGATATCGGCGTTCTTTTCTGCCTGACGAATCAGATACCGGGTTGTTTTTCGCGTATTGGCCATCAATACATCTTCACCCGGCTCAATATTTAATTTCCAGCTGGCTTCGGGGTGGGTTTGAATCGGCGCTCTATGAAAGCGCATCTTTTTTATAATCGCAAGGCCGGTATCATTACGTTCCCAAATGGAATTTAACCGTAAAAACGAGCACCGCTCTTTACGCGCCAACTCTTTCAGATAGCTTATGAGAACAGAGAACGCCTCTTGGCATTGGGAATTCTCCCATAAGGATAACTTGTTATCTGTTGTTCTAACATAAATCGGCCCGTGAGGAATAATGAGAAATTTACCACGCCTGGCTGATTTTTTTTCAACAAGGGCGATAAGAATCAGCTCTTGGTCACTATAAACACCGAATCGCCATATTTTTTCACCCATTGACTCGCTAAAAACTCCCCAATTCCAAGATTGAAGAAATGTTTTTCTTTCTCCTTTGCTATAAGCCCGATCCCATTCGTCTTTATTTTTTATCTCTTTTACAAAATATTCCATAATCCACCTAAATAATAACAACCTATTGTGTTCGCAATTCAAGCGAGGAAATTGGTTTCGGGGACACTTCGGGTCCGCGAGCGGGCATGGTTTTGAGTCAACCGAAGGTTGGCGAAAAGAACGAGCGACCCGACGTGAGTGAGTTTTGCGCGCTGGGCAAAACGAACGACCCCGAAACTATATTGCCGAGCGTTTCCTTTCTTTAAAACAATGAGTGGCAATCAAATCCTACACTATCATTAAACACAAGAATTGACGAAATCGGTTACCAATTTGGCTTCTTTTTCACCAATCCCGATATGAGTCGGCAGATTAAAGATAACTTGTGACATTTTTTCACTAACCGGACACGAGCCAGGGCGATATTTAACCAGATCCATTTTCGTATCGGAAGGAGCAACCGGATTCGTGTACCAATCGCCAATCAAAATATTATTCGCCCATGCCTGTTTAATAATCTCGTGAGCGCGAGGATTTTTTAAGGTAAATCGCAAATAGGACTGGCTGATATCAGCAACTTTTACCGGCATTGAAAATTTTGTACCGTCGATATGAGAATAATAGTAATCGACAATTTCTTGACGATGGCGGTTAAATCGTTCCAATTTCCGCCATTGATTAAGAACTAAAATTGCCAACTCGTCAGGCAAAGCGTAGGGGAAGTAATCGGGCATTAATCCCCTTTTCTCTCGGAAATGAACTGCTTTTGATAAAATTTTGATTTCTTGAAATACTTTTAAAAGATATTTTCCAAATATCCCATAAGTTGGTAAAATCAATCCCCCCATAATTACCGGATGCAATAATTGCTGAATCGTCCAGTTCTTTTTCGGAGCGCCGATTTGTTTCTGTAATTTTTTTATCTTCTTGCCTGATTCTTCGTCGTTAGTTATAACTGCCCCGCCATATACCGAGGATATCACCTTATCTCGGGAAAAACTCAAATATGCCACCTTGCCGAATGTCCCCACTCTTTTTCCGCGATATGTCGCTCCCAAGGAATGAGCGCAATCTTCAATTAGAATAAGCCCCTTTCTTTCGCAGATTTCGACAATCTTTTCCATATCCGCCGGAAACCCAAATGTATGCTGAACAATTACCGCTTTGCTTAACGTCGTTATTTTATTTTCAAGGTCATGGATATCGATATTGAGAGTATCTTCGTTAATATCGCAATAAACCGGCATTAATCCGTTCCAAAGAATCGGATTTACTGCCGCATTACAGGTAAAGGACTGAACTAATACCTCATCACCGTTATTAAGATTTAATGATTTTAAGATCGCCCATAAGGCCGAACGGCCACTATTAAAAACTACAGCATGAGCGATTGAAAAATAGGCGCGGATTTCTTCTTCTAACTTTAACGACGCCCCTTTCATCCATTGGCGATTAAGCGACAAAAGCGCTTTAAGCGCCAATTTGATATCGTCGCCTTCAACGTTTGGCGATAGCGATATTGTTATCGGACGGATAAGTTTATTCATTGTTTTCCTCGCGCGTAGGTCAGGATTTGAAGTAGTAAATTATAATATTTTTTAAAGGTATTTCGTCTCGCTAAGCGAGACGACCAAAGGAGTAACCTCCTTTGGAATCCTCATTATTTAGTTCCCCGCGACAAGTCATGGGAAACTAAATAATTAATCACCTCTTTGGGAACACGGCTCTCAAGCAATACCGCATCGCCTTCCCTAAGGCGTTCGGACAACAATCCGATAATTTCTTGCGGGTTTGATATTTGCATTATTTCCGCTCCGCTTTCGGCAACCGCGTCAACGCCATTCTTAATGCTTGAAAATCCATCTTTAGTGGTGATAATCGCTATATCGCAAACGCTCGCGATCATCTGCCCAATATTCTTGTGAACTTTATTTGTTGCCCTTCCTAGTTCAATCAACGACGGCATAATTAATATTCTCTTTTTCGGCCAAACGGCCAGGTACTCAAGGTGAGCAATCACCCCATTAGGATTTGCCGAGTATGTTGAGTCAATAATATTTATTCCGTTACGACTAAGATGATGGTGGATACCCCCACCTTCCGGCTTTATCCGACTTAAAGCGGCGCCGATTTCGCTTAGCGTCATTCCCAATTCACGGCTGACAGCGCAAGCTAAAAGGATATTTTCAGCATTTTGCCGGCCCAATAAATTAGCATGAAAATCTTCTTCTATCCCGTCGTAAGTTTTCACACGAAACGATAACGAATCAGCGCCCACCGCCAGATTATCGCACCAATAATCTGCCTCCTCCTTTGCCGAACATGTTTTTATTTTTATTTTTTCGTTATATTTTAAATATTCTTTCTTGCGATTATTAATCAGTTCGCTTGATAAGTTAATCACTGCCAGTCCGTTCTTTGGCAGAAATCGTAAAAGTTCTATCCCCCCTTCGGCCGATAACAGATTATCAATTGAACCGAAAGTCGATAAGTGCTGTTCGTTGGCGCCGGTGATAATTCCGATTTGCGGTTTAACCATTTTACATAAAAAGTTTATTCCCCCGCGATTATAAGCCCCCATTTCGGCAATAAATATTTCGTGTTTCGGCAATAGGTCGTTCAATATGCAGTTAGCGATCCCGATTTCCGAGTTTTGGTGCTCTTTTGTCGCGAGAACGGAAAATTTGGTAGATAATATTTCCCGCAAAAATTCTTTCGTCGAAGTTTTCCCGTAACTGCCGGTAACGCCAACAACGATCAACTTTGACATTTTCAATCTCTTTAGAGCGGCCTGCCTTATTGTCCGGTTTCTTAAAACCACCGTAATCGGCTGAAAGCCAAGAATAATAAAAGATATCAGAAACGGCAATAGAAGATCGGCGATTACCAGATATACGCTAAATTGCTCCCCGCTCAAAACGCGGACGCCTAACGAGCTCATTGTAAGCGATAACCAGCGGATAATGAGCGAAAGAGCCAAGACAAATGCGCAAATAACAACAAACAAAAATATCGTTTTCCCTGTCCAGACCGGCATTTTGAGCGATTTATTGGCAAAACCCTGAATCGCCCTCATCGCCTCTAAAAGATATATCGCAACGACAATCGTGAGAAAACTCAAAAAATTAACACTTGGGTAATTAACAATATAAGGATAGGACTCGCAAACCGTAACATAGAAAAAACACGGCCCGCTAATAACATAAAACAAGATGATAAGCGTTTTTATGATATTAGCCGGATTAATAACCAGTATCCGACCGCTAATCGATTTCAAGTGGGCAATAAATCGGCCACGGTGGTATTCTTTTAGTTGCCACAAATACAACCACAAAAAAACGGTTTTTACTGCCTTAATCAGCCACAAGAAGACCAAAATATTAACCATTTTGTGTCTTTAAATAATTAATGATGATTTCTGCCAACTCCTCCGGTCTTTCTAGATTTACGGCATGGCCGGCTTGGGGAATAATTCTAATCAACGATCCGACAATTTCCCGACTCATCAAATATCCGTCTTCTAACGGTGTCATTTTGTCGCGTTCTCCCCAAACAATCAAAGTTGGAATTTTTATATCTTTTAGTAGCGGGGTCATATCTTCTTCAATCACCCGCTTTAATACTTCTTTCATAATTCCTCGCGCTTCAAAGTAATCCTTTTTTCTTAATATAAAGCGGTAAAAGAACCACCGTAAATATTCGTATCCGGGAAATGATTTAAACATCTTCGCTTTCTTGGCCGCCCAGCTCGCCACTTGCTCTCGGGTATTAAAATGGCGAATTCCGGCGGTATCAACAAGAATTAGATTAGAAATGCTTGCTGGTTGGCTTTGCGCCACCATTTTTATCGCAATCCGGCCACCAAACGAGTGGCCCAATAGAGTTATATTGTCGCGATTAATTGTTTCAATATACCTCTTAACCCACTCCCCGTAATCCGCCACTCCCCAATTCTTTTTCGGCGGTTTCGTTCCGCCGAATCCTGGCAAATTGGGAACGAAAACAGAAAATCCGCCCATCTCTAGGAAATCTCTAACCCGCTCCCATGACCGCGATGAACTTCCCCATCCATGAAGAATAACAATTGCCGGACGATTTTCCATTGACTAAAATTATTATGATTAATTTAATTGTATTTTTGTCTAGTGTTATTTATCCTCTTAGCAAAGAAAGCGCTCGGCAATATGGTTTCCGGGTCGCTCGTTTCGC
>JAZDOL010000039.1:0-3900 GCA_043798775.1 bacterium
TGTTCTCCGACAACGCGGCAATGATCGGTGTTTGCGCTTATTACCAGGCAAAAAGGAATGACTTTGTAAAAAATATCCGCGCCCTCGACCGCCTGCCAAACCTTAATTTCCAAAATACCTCCTTGACAGTTGTTTCTGATAGTATACTGTAATAGTATACTATGGGAAACAAGTTAGACACAAAAATCAATAAGATATTGACAAAGACAAAAGAGTTGCCCTTTTTTGATTTTTCTGATTTGACCGGAATGGAAGTTAATAGGGATTATTTAAAAACTCTTTTCTCTCGTTACGAAAAAGCTGGCAAACTGGTCCGTTTAAAAAAAGGTTTCTATGTGACCAAAGATTATTTAGATAAGCTTGAAAAATCCGGACGGTTTTCAGTATATTCAGAATTTTTGTCAGGCATTCTTTGTCCCTTTTCTTACTTAAGTTTGGATTATGTTTTGTACAAGCATAATCTCCTTACCGAGGTGCCGGTTAATTTTACGGCAATCGCCAAAAGAAAGACCACTTCCTTTTCAAATAAATTTGGCAATTTTTTCTATCACAAAATAAAAGACAATCTTTTTTGCGGCTACAAAGCAACAAAAGAAAACGGTTTCATTATTTTTTCCGCAACTAAGTCCAAAGCTCTTTTTGATTACCTTTATCTTAGAAAAAATAGCATTATTGGCAGGGGTGCCGTTGATGGGTTGCGTTTAAACTTGGATGGCTTAAACGGCAACGATAAAAAAGAATTGATGAACTATATTAAAATCGAAGGATCTAAAAAGATGAGGGAAATTTATAATTATCTTCTCGCTAAGAATTAAAAATATGGATGAAATAAAACCAATTTTAATAAATCTTCTAGAGCCATTTTCTTCTAAAAGCAAAACATTTCAGCGCAATATCTTGAAAGAGTATTTTCAGATTATGGCTTTAGATTATATTTATTCCCATAAAGATTACAGCCAGTTGACCTTCTATGGCGGTTCTTGTCTTCGCCATTGTTACGGTCTGCCCAGGCTGTCTGAAGACCTGGATTTTGTTGATGGGGGGAAAAAGATGAACATTCCCGAACTGGCAACCGCAATAGAAAAGTATTTTCTTAAAAGTATTGGCATCAAGGCAAAAGCGGTTACTCAGAAGTTTCGGATTTATCTAAAATTTCCACTTCTTCGCAATTTGGGACTGGCTGCTCCAAACGAATCTGATTTTTTATTCCTTAAGGTGGAAATATTCAGCGGTTTTGATTTCTGCCGGCGGTTTGAAACAGAAATTGTTCCTTTGTTCAAATTCAATAAGTCATTGTTAATAAAAACTTTTGATATCAGCACCTTGATGGCAACAAAGATTAGGGCGATCTTCTTGCGTCGTTGGGAAAAAGCAGATAAGACCGGGAAAACAATAATAAGAGTGAAGGGTCGTGACTATTTTGATTTGTTATGGTACCTAGACAGGGGCATCAAACCGAATCTTAGTTGCATTGATGAAGTAAGGGATTATGGTGAGTTAAAAGAGAAACTTTTGATAGCAACAGAAAAAGCCGATTCTATGAGTATTCAGCTTGATCTAGAGTCGTTTATCAGCGAAGAGGATTTTGTTAAAAAATTAAGTATTAATTTAAAAGAAATTCTGAAAAGGAAAATTCAAGAGGCAAATTGGTGAGTATTATCATTTATTCATTAAATATGAAAATTAAAAATAGAGTAGGATTGGGAACATTTCCCTTGGCAGGTGTTTTTGATGAATTAAACGACGAGAGCGCTATCAAAATAACAAGATCTTTTCTGGATAATGGTGGATATTTTATCGATACCGCGCCGTTGTATGGCTTTGGTAGGGTTGAAAAAATCGTAGGGAAATCTTTAAAGGATTATCTACGAGACGATTATTTTATAACAACTAAATGCGGTTATGTAGATGTTGAGGGTAAGAATTTTCAGACAGTTCAAAAAGGCGCCAGAAAAGAAGATGTGATTAGAGAATGCGAATTATCCTTAAAGCGATTAGGGCTTGATGATATTGACCTGTATCTTGTCCATTCTCCTGACAAATTAACTCCGTTTGACGAAACGATAGAAGCGCTCGAAATGCTTCAGGGGCAGGGAAAAGTCAGGGAAATCGGTGTCTCGAATGTTAATCTCGCCGAGCTGAAAGACTATAATAGACACAATAATATAAAATATGTCCAAAATCGATTTAGTTTGATTAACAGAAGTATCGACGACGAATTTGAGAAATATCTTCTATCTAACAATGTCGGTCTTGTTCCGTATCAGGTAATCGATAGGGGTCAGCTAACAGAAAGCGCGCTTGATGGTTTTAATAATATGAGAATAGGCGATCTTCGGCAGGGGCGTTCCGATTGGAAGGAAAACAAGGTTAATGTCATTACGAATTGGGTTAAAGAAAGCATCTATCCAATTTCTCGTAGATTAAATATCACCATAAGTCAGCTTTCTATCGCATGGGCATTAAACCAAAAATATGTTAGTTTTGTGATTATTGGCGCAACTAAGGCGGAGCATGTTCCCTTAAATCTAATAGCTAATAGTGTTGAATTATCAACTGACACGCTTAAAGAGATCGATAACGCGTACTTGCAACTCGAAAATCAGGTCAAAGAAAGATATAACCAAACACTCAGAGAATTTAGGGGGCTAAACGAAAAATATTACTAATGAGTGAGGAATTATTCCTAAGAGCCCAATAGAAAAATTCTTATTTCGCAAGACAAAAAGGCGGTTTTTTGTTATGATTATCTATCTAAATAGCGGAATATGACTATGCTAAAACAAAATAAAGACGAAATATTTTCGATAATAAAAAAGGAAACCGAACGCCAACGGGATTATCTGATTATGATTCCTTCGGAAAACTATACTTCACCGGCGGTGCGATCGGTTCTTGGAAGTGTTTTTACCGATAAATACAGCGAGGGATACCCGGGCAAGCGTTACTATCAAGGAAACCCTCAAGTTGACGCAATGGAAACGCTAACCATCGAACGCGCCAAGAAACTATTTAAAGTGCCGTTTGTAAATGTTCAGCCGTATTCCGGCAGTCCGGCGAATCTGGCGATTTTAACCGCCGTTTGCCAACTCAAAGACCCGATTCTTTCCCAACATCTTTATATGGGCGGTCACTTATCAATGGGGCAGGACGCGTCGTTTACTTCTAAGTGTTTTACGGCGTATCATTACGGTTTGACCAAAGAAGGAGATATTAACTGGCAAGAACTGGAGGAGTTGGCAAAAAAATATCACCCAAAAATAATTTTCTGCGGCGGGACGGCATTTACTAAAATTTTTGATTTTAAAAAGTATGGCGAGATCGCCGATTCTGTAGAAGCGTATCTTGTTGCCGATATTTCCCATATTGCCGGATTGGTTGTTGGCGGCAGCCACCCGTCGCCAAAAGATTACGCCCATATTATTATGACAACAACCCACAAAACCCTAAGAGGGCCAAGAGGAGCGATGATTATGGTAACCGATAAGGGGTTAAAAAAGGATCCGGAACTGGGAGAAAAAATAAATAAAGCGGTTTTCCCCGGACTTCAAGGAGGTCCGCACAATAATAACATTGCCGCCTTGGGAGTCGCTTTAGCCGAAGCGAGCATGTCGTCATTTAAAAAGTATGCCAAACAGATTGTGAAAAATAGCAGAGCTTTAGCTAAGGAACTAAAAAAGTTCGGATTTATTCTCGTTGGCGGGGGTAGCGAGAATCATATGCTTTGGGTTGATCTTACAAATAAAGGAATTGACGGTTGGACTGCCGCCTGGGGGTGCGAGGCGGGGGGAATTATCGTCAATCGGCAAACGATTCCCAGCGAACCGAAGAGCCCGTTTTATCCGTCAGGGTTACGGTTGGGAACGCCGGCTTTAACAACCAGAGGAATGAAAGAGAAAG
>JAZDOL010000050.1:0-2232 GCA_043798775.1 bacterium
CGGTCAAATAAATTTTTGTGCAATTTTTGAGGATGGTTTTCAATATCATTAATTCCGTCTTCAAAAGCAAACGCGATAGCGGGAAAACTATCGGAAAAAAGATTAATAAAAAGAATTTGCAGAGCATTGATTGGCATGGCGATTCCGGCCAATAACGAACCTCCAATCAAAAATATTTCGTCCAGTGAATCGGAAAGGAGGTAAATAATAACTTTTCTGATATTGTGTAAAATTCTCCTTCCTTCCTTTATGGCGGCCACAATTGTTTCAAAATTATCATCTAAAATAACTAAATCAGCCGCGCTTTTAGCTACATCCGTGCCCGAACCGACGGCAATGCCTATGTCGGCAATATGAAGCGCCGGGGCGTCATTTATACCATCGCCGGTTACCGCGACTACTTCTCCTCTTTCTTGATAGAGCTTGGTAATCATTACTTTTTGCTCCGGCGTCACGCGAGCGTATAAAGTCGCCTCGCGAGAACGCGCCTCAAGCTCTTCTCCGGTAAGATACATAAGATCGTTACCTGTAAGCACCACTCCTTTCCCATCAACTATCCCCAGTTCCCGCGCAACCGCTTCAGCCGTTCCCCGATGGTCTCCCGTTACAATAATGGTTTTAACGCCTGCCGCGGCAATTTCATTAATGGCTTGGGACACGTGGGGGCGCAAGGGATCACGAAAGGTAATTAAGCCGTCAAAATCGAGATTATTGAAATTTTGTTGGCGTAAAATGTTTTTATAACTCGCGTCAACAAGCCGGGATGCCACTCCTAGCACGCGTTCCCCTGCAAAAGCCTTTTTTTCTATTTCTACAATCACTTTTTCTCGTTCTTCTTGAGAGAGATTGGTAAAACCCAGAATAATTTCTGGAGCTCCGAAAAGAGCGAGACGAATACGAGAATCGGTTTCAAAAATTGACGCAGAAAATTTATATTTTGAGTCAAACGGCAAACGATCAAGAATCGTTGATTGTTCTAAAACCCTTGTTAGCAGTGCCCCTTTTAAGACGGCGCCTTTCACCAAAGAAATTTCAAGCGCCCGCCCCCCTGATATTAGCCATTTTTCAGGAGTATCTTTGGGATTTTCTATAACCACATCGGTATTAAGCAGAGCGTAATTAAGAAGATTATTTTTATTTTCCGCGCTGTCATCTTTATAGGGCGCTACTGAAGTAAGTTCCATTTTAGCCTGTGTAAGCGTTCCTGTTTTATCGGTAAGAATAACACTCGTTGACCCTAATGTTTCAACGGCCAAAAGCCTTTTAACAATTCCATTCTTGGTCGCGAGACGCTGCACCCCCACGGCCATAATCACGGTAAGTGTTATTGGCAATCCTTCGGGAACAGCCGAAACCGCCACGGCAACGGAAATTATAAACATGTCATAGATGTCCTTGCCAAAATAAAGACCGAGACCAAAAAGTAATAATGTGAAAATCAATAATATGCCTCCGGCATATGCCGAAAAATGCTGGACGGAGCGTTGAAGAGGGGTAGGTTTCCTGTCTTTTTCCGCGACTAATCCGGCAATTTTGCCAAATTCGGTTTTGTTTCCCGTCGCGGTAACTACGGCATCGGCAAAACCCTGCATTACCAATGTGCCGCCGAATGCCATTGATTTTCTTTCACTTACCGCTGTTGCCGGAGATAATGGAAAAATATCCTTTTCTACCGGTAATGATTCGCCGGTAAGAATCGACTCATCTATTTCTAAACTATTTACAAATAAAATACGGACATCGGCGGGAACGCGGTCGCCCTGCGTGATGCGAATAATATCGCCCGGCACGAGTTCGGAAGCATCAATCTCATGTTCCTGGCCGTTACGGCGAACGCGAGCGCGCACGCGGACATATGTTTTAAGAAGTTCAAGAACGGTTTCAGCTTTATTTTCTTGCCAAAAGCCAAAAATCGCATTCACAATAACGGCAGCAAAAATAACGCCCACTTCTACCCATGCTCCAAGAAAAATAGTAACAATACCGGCAATTATCAAAATAATAATAAGCAAGCTTTGAAACTGACGCAGAGCAATTTTTATCTTAGAAGACCTTGAATATTCTTTTATAATGTTTGAACCAAATGTTTTGAGACGCGCCGCAACCTCCTCATTATTTAGACCGGAAAGATTGGTTTTAAGCGCGCTCAGAATCTCCTTGGCATCCATAGACCAAAATGGATCTTTTATTGATTCACGATTAATTGCCATATACTTTAAGATACTATATTGC
>JAZDOL010000060.1:0-11361 GCA_043798775.1 bacterium
CATACGAAGCGATTTTAAGGGGAGAGCCGATTAGAAATCCAAGCGTTCCGGCGTCGTTTAATCTTTTAGTCAACGAGCTTAAGTCCTTGGGGCTGGCGATTGAAGTTAAAGAAAAAATCATAACCGACGATATAGACGAAGAAGGTAACGATAATTAATGATTCTTGATATTGTTGTTGTCGCTTAATAAATTATCCGAATTAACCGTTTAATAATATGCGGGTTTCTGACATTGATGCCATCAGGATAAAAGTCGCTTCTCCGGAAGAAATATTGTCATGGTCTCACGGGGAGATAACCAAGCCGGAGACAATCAACTATCGCACTCAACGAGCAGAGAAGGACGGACTATTCTGTGAAAAAATATTTGGTCCGGAAAAGGATTACGAATGCTATTGCGGAAAGTATCGTCGAATCCGCTACAAGGGAGTGATCTGCGACCGTTGTGGCGTTGAGGTGACTAAATCGTCGGTAAGAAGAGAAAGGATGGGACACATCAAGTTATACTGTCCCGTTTCTCATATTTGGTTTCTAAGAGGCGTTCCTTCGCGAATGGGAATGGTTTTTGACATCCCTGGCCAGCAATTAGAAAAGGTTATCTATTTCGCCGCCTACATCGTAACGGAAGTCCAAGAAGGTGCCAGAAAAAGTATCCTTGAAGGGATCGAAGACGAATTCAAAAGAAAGCTTAAGGCAATCAAAAGCGAAAAGGGCGAATTACCGATCGGTAAAACCACAGACGATATGATAACCGAATTGAAAGTGTCGCGCGACCGAGCAAAAGAAGAAGTTAGTGGTATCAAGTTATTGAAAATATATTCAGAGGTTGATTTTCATCGGTTGTCCCTAAGGTACGGGGAATGTTTTGAGGCAGGCACCGGCGCGGAGACACTACAGAAACTGTTTTCGATAATTGACGCAAATAAAGAAATCGCCAAAATCACTCGCGACCTGGAAGCAATTAAAATGATTAAGGATCCTCATGACCAAAATGTTGATAACGAAAAAGAGGAGGTTATAAAAAAGAAATCGAAAGACGAACCACAGGGACAATCTAAAGTGTCGGAGAGCGCCTCTGGGGAGTTAAAGAAAAAACTTTTAAGACGACTAAAGCTATTTCAGGGGATGCAGAAAGCGGGAATTAGACCAGAGTGGATGTTTCTAACCGTTTTACCGGTTCTTCCTCCTGATTTGCGGCCAATGGTGCAATTAGACGGTGGTCGATATGCGTCGTCTGATCTTAATGATCTTTATCGTCGGGTGATCAATCGTAATAATCGGCTGAAGTACCTGTTGGAGATTAATGCCCCCGAAGTAATTGTGAGAAACGAGAAGAGAATGCTTCAGGAGGCCGTTGACGCCCTAATTGATAATGGAATGAGAAAGGGGACAATGACTCAAGCAACTACTGGCGGAAGGCGGCTTTTGAAGTCGCTAACCGATATATTAAAGGGCAAACAGGGTCGGTTCAGACAAAACCTTCTTGGCAAGCGGGTTGATTATTCGGGTCGTTCGGTTATCGTTGTCGGCCCCGAATTAACATTAGAACAATGCGGACTACCCAAGAAGATGGCTCTGGAGCTATTCAAACCATTTGTAATCAAGAAAATTCTTGAGAAAGAGTTAGCATATAATGTTCGTGGCGCGGCGCGGTTAATCGAAGAAGAAACAGATGAAATCTGGGCGATTTTGGAAGAAATCGTAACGGGTAAAGTTGTTCTGTTAAATCGCGCGCCAACCCTCCATCGTTTAGGAATCCAGGCATTCAAACCAATTCTAATCGAAGGGGAAGCAATCCGTATCCATCCATTGGTATGTAAGGCGTTTAACGCGGATTTCGACGGCGACCAGATGGCCGTTCATCTTCCATTATCGGACGAAGCGCAGAAAGAAGCGCAATCAATAATGCTTTCTTCGAGAAATTTATTAAAACCGGCGACGGGAACGCCGATTGTCAGCCCATCTCAAGATATTGTCCTTGGTTGCTATTGGTTAACAAAAGTTATCAGCGACTTACCGGGGGAAGGGATGGTGTTTGGATCTTCACAGGAAGCAATTATGACCCACGAATACGGCGCGGTGTCGATGAAGGCATTGGTTAAAGTCCGAATGAGTGGCCAATTCGTAGAGACCAGCGTTGGCCGGCTAATTTTTAATAATACTTTACCTAAGGATTTCCGTTTCGTTAATGAAATAATGAGGTCGAAGGTAATTGATAAGGTCTTACGGGAGATAATTGAGAAATACGACAATCAAACTGCCAAAGAAACGCTTGATCGCGTTAAGTCGTTAGGTTTCGAATATGCTACGGTATCCGGCGTATCTTGGGGGATGGACGACCTAACGGTTCCCAAAGAAAAGCCACAGATTATTGAAAATGCCGAGAAGGCAGTGGAAGAGGTTAATAGCTATTACCAAAAAGGATTTCTGTCTAAAGAGGAAAAAACCAACAAGGTTATTAGTATCTGGCAGAAAACAAAATCAGAAATCGAAAAGTTAATTCCTAAAACACTGTCGGAAACCGGTTCCGTCTTTCAGATTGTTGATTCTGGCGCTCGTGGCTCGTGGTCGCAACCAGTACAGATGGCGGGGATGAAAGGGTTGGTAATTAATCCCGCGGGTCAGATCATCGAACTGCCCGTGAAGAGTTCTTTTAAGGAAGGATTTACGGTATTGGAGTATTTTAATTCTACCCACGGCGCAAGAAAGGGTACAGCCGATACGGCGCTAAGAACATCTACTGCCGGATATCTGACTAGACGGCTAGTTGATGTTGCTCACGAGGTGACAATCTACGAAGATGATTGTGGCGATAGCGAAGGGACGGTTGTTACCAAGGCCGAGTCGGCGTTAATCGGTCAGAATATGACATACAAAATCGTTGGTCGCGTTGTTGCAAAAGATATCAAGTCCCCTAAGGTAGAAGGAACGAAAGAAGAGACAATTATTAAGGCCGGTGATTTTATCACTTGGGAAAAGGCGGAGACAATAATTAGTCATGGGGTAGAGTCGTTAGCCATTAGGTCGCCATTAACCTGTAAGGCCCATCGCGGTATTTGTAGGAAATGCTATGGCTGGGATTTGGGTAAGAATCAACCCATCAAGGAAGGCGAGGCGGTCGGGATTGTTGCCGCTCAAGCGATTGGCGAGCCAGGAACACAGCTAACAATGAGAACTTTCCATACCGGTGGCGTGGCGTCTGGTGGAGATATTACTCAAGGACTACCGCGAGTACAAGAGATATTCGAGGCGCGTGAACCGGGTGGCAAGGCAGAGGTTTCGCGGTACGACGGCGAGGTTACCGATGTAACCGAAGATGGTTTAATAAAGATTAAAACCAAACAGGTTGCTAAAGAAGAAGGCGTCAAGAAGGGCAAGAATAAAACCGAGAATAAGGTTACAAAAAAAATTCCGCCAGAAATCGAATACAACGTACCCGCCAAAGTGGCAATCTGGGTTAGGCCGGGGGATTTGGTTAAGAGAGGGCAACAGCTATGGGAAGGAAATCTTGATTTAAAGGATGTGTTTAAGACTCGTGGTTATCAGGAAACCCAGCGTTATATTATCAATGAAATTCAAAAAATATATTGTTCTCAAGGTGTGAACATTCACGATAAACATTTAGAGGTGATTGTTCGGCAAATGTTCTCTCGGGTAAAAATAAAAGACGGTGGTCAGAGTGTTTTTGCTCCGGGAGAAATTATTGAAAAAACGAAATTTGTTGAGACCAATGCCATCCTAAAAAAACAAGGAAAGGAATTGGCGACGGCGAGCTTGATTCTCTTGGGAATTTCGAAGGTGGCATTAACAACCGATTCTTTTCTTTCTGCCGCGTCTTTCCAAGAAACATCGCGGGTCTTGATTAAAGCGTCTCTCGAGGGAAAAGAAGACCGCCTAAGGGGCCTTAAAGAAAACGTTATTATTGGCAAACTAATTCCCGCGGGAACCGGCTTTAAGAAACTCCCAAAAGAGTTATAATGGACGATTAGATGTGGATAACTTGATTCTGTGTCCAGGCATAACAATAAAAATCGTAAAAATATTCGTCGCGAGAACCAGCGGGAAGGTGGTAAAAAAATAACGAAAGGCTTGATGGTAGAAATTCCCGAAGCCATAAAAAAATGGATTGGGGGTGTCGTTCTTATTTTATTTGCCATTATTTCCGTTCTTAGTTTTTTTAATTTGGCCGGAATCGCTGGACAAATTATTCTTACGGGGCTTAGGTTTTTGGCCGGTAAGGCGGTATATATTATTCCACTAGTTCTCACTCTTGGGGGGATTATTTGCGTTAGGACGGCGTATCGTCGTTTTGTGATCCCTTTGGCGTTAGCGGCATTTCTTGTTATATTCGCGGTTAGCGGAATATTTGGCGTCCTTGCGGTAGAAAAAGGCAAAGCGAGCATTGACCTAATAAAGACAGATGGTGGAATAATAGGTTATGTTTTCGGCTTCGGCTTTTTTAAGCTTTTTGGTTTTCTTGTTTCGCAGATTATATTTAGCGCGCTGATGATTATTGGTTTAATAATATTTGAACAACTGTTCGTTCACGCTGACAAGGAGAGGGGTGAAAAGAAGGGAGATATTAAGGAGGATAAAGAGACACAGGACAAAGAAACGAGTCCATCGATCGTCAAAAAAATATTTCCTTTGCGTCTCAAGGTAAAGCAATTGGAACCACTACCAGACATTAAACAAGTTAAGACAGAAAATACTGTGGCAACCGCGCAAAAATCAAAGTCCGTTGAAGAATCGCCAGTTGTTTCAACTTATAAATTACCGCCAATTAACCTATTAGAGCCAGACAAAGAAAACCCCAGTTCGGGAGATATTCAAGCGAATACGACAATTATTCAAAAAACATTGCAAAACTTCGACATTCCCGTAGAGATGGGAGAAGTAAATGTCGGACCAACGGTTACCCAATATACATTGAAACCAACCGAGGGTGTTCGGTTATCAAAAATAACCGCTTTGTCTAACGATCTCTCGCTTTCTTTAGCGGCTCATCCCTTGAGGATTGAAGCGCCAATTCCGGGGCGTTCTTTAGTGGGGATTGAGATTCCCAACAAAATAAGGGCGAGGGTAAGATTGCGAAACATGATCGAGGCTCCCAATTACCAAAATTCTCCAGCGCGACTTTTAATTGGTCTTGGTCGTGATGTTTCCGGTCAGCCAATATATACCGACCTGGCGAGGATGCCCCATATGTTAGTCGCCGGAGCAACGGGAACGGGGAAAACAATCTTTTTGAACTCCCTGATTATGAGTTTGCTTTACAAGAATTCGCCGGATTACTTGCGTCTGGTGATGGTTGATCCCAAAAGAGTTGAATTTCAGGTATATCACGATATCCCCCATTTATTATCGCCAGTTATTTTTGATGCCGTGTCAACGTGTAATGCCTTGAGGTGGTTAATCGGAGAGATGGAGAGAAGATTTGGCGTCTTAGCCGGAGTAAAGGTTCGAGATATTATCGGATACAACGAAATAATGACTAAGAATCGGGAGAAAATCGCAAAAAAACCCAGGAAAATCAAAGAGCAAATAGACGCCGATGACGTAGAAGAAGAGTATAAGCCAATGCCTTATATTGTGCTGATTATCGATGAGTTGGCAGATCTGATGTCTGCCAAGGGTCGGGAAGTGGAGGGGAATATCGTTCGTTTGGCGCAAATGGCGCGCGCCGTCGGAATTCATTTGGTCTTGGCAACCCAGCGACCATCAGTAGAGGTTATTACCGGATTAATTAAGGCAAACATTACCGCGCGGGTAACATTTCAAGTTGCCTCACAGATTGATTCCCGAACGATTCTTGATACTGCCGGCGCGGAAAAATTGTTGGGTTTTGGCGATCTGTTGTTTATTTCCGCCGAGGTGTCCAAGCCAAAAAGAGTCCAGGGAGCTTATGTCTCCGAAAAGGAGGTCAAAGATGTTGTTGAATTTATCAAGACCCAGGTTCCCGATAGCGAGCCACTGTTAACAGATCTTCAACAACCGACAGAAGAAGAAACGAACGATCCGCCATCTCTGGCATCGCTATCAACAAGCTTGGCGAAGGCATTAGAGGCCCCGGAAGAAATTAAAGGCCTTAATGGGGAAAACGATTCGCTTTATGAAGAAGCGCGGCGGATAGTTATTGAGGCAAAAAAGGCATCGGCTTCTCTTTTACAACGAAGGTTGCGGGTTGGTTATGCCCGGGCAGCGCGGTTAATAGATCTTCTTGAAGAAAGAGGCGTAGTTGGTCCTGGCGATGGCGCTAAGCCCCGAGAAATATTGGTGTTGCCAAGTAACGGTGGCCATATGGAAGAGATTGAGGTCGATGGCGAAGAAGGAATCGACGAAGATGAAGATGAAAAGAAAAGCAATAATTGGGAACAATTATAATTTTAACCATTCTTAGGTAATAAATATTTTAACTAAAATTAAAACAATGAAAAAGAAAATCCCCGTGGCGGTAAGAGAGAAAAAAAATCTTCAGGAGGCAATTGATGAGATTAAACAGAAATTTGGCGATGGCGCGATTATTAAACTGAAGGAAGTTCGCGCCGTGAACGTTGGAGCAATTCCAACCGGGTCGATATCTCTCGACTTGGCCATAGGAATCGGGGGTATCCCCCAAGGAAGGGTGATTGAAATATTCGGTCCGGAATCGAGTGGTAAGAGTACTTTGGCGCTTCATATATGCGCCGAAGCGCAAAAACGAGGCGGGGTTGCGGCGTTCGTTGATGCCGAACACGCCCTGGATCCGGAATATGCCGGCCGATTGGGAGTTGATATCAATGAACTTTTCATTTCCCAGCCCGATTCTAGAGAGCAGGCATTACAGATCGTTGAGACCCTTGTTCGTTCCGGCGAAGTTGATGTAATTGTCATCGATTCCGTAGCGGCTCTTGCTCCGCGGGCAGAGATCGCCGGAGAAATAGGTGATATGCAAATCGGTTTACAGGCGCGGTTAATGTCGGCGGCGTTAAGGAAGCTGTCGGGGGTTATTGCCGAGACAAAAACCGCGGTTGTGTTTTTGAACCAAACAAGAATGAAAATAGGAATGGTCTATGGTAATCCGGAAACAACTCCCGGTGGGCTGGCCCTAAAATTTTATTCTTCGGTGCGGATCGAGTTGAGAAGAATTGCCCAAATCAAGCATCGCGAAGAAATTGTTGGTAATAGAGTTCGGGCAAAGATCGTGAAAAACAAAGTAGCGGCGCCGTTCAAAAATACCGAATTCGACATATATTATAACGAAGGAATATCGCGTCAGTCGGATATTATCAATACTGCTATTCGTTACGGGATAATCACTAAAAGCGGTTCGTGGTTGCAATATGGCGATATAAAGATGGGACAAGGAATGGAAGGAGCGAGAGAATTCTTGAAGAACAATAAAGAAAAAGAAGACGAGATTGTATTGGCAATCAACACCGGAAAACCAGTAGTAGAAAGCGAAAAAAGTTCGCCAGAGGAAGATTAGCGCGATTATCAATTAAAAAAGCCCCGAGGGGGCTTTTTTTTGTCATACAACACCATTCTTTTTCTGCCCGGAGGGCTGCTCTTTTCTATCAGGGGCCTATTCTTTTGCTGAAGCTTTATTTCCTCGCCGAAGGAAGAATCCCGATGTGGCGAGCTTGTTTTATCGCTCGGGCCAGTTTTTTTTGATGTTTGGCGCAAACGCCAGTTCGGCTTCGGGCGCGGATTTTAAAAGTTCCGGAAACAAATTTTCTTAATAATTCGATCTCTTTGAAATCGACCTCTTTTATATTTCGTTGGCAGAAATAACAATCCATAATGATATTCAATTCAATTTTTTAATTTAAACCCGAAAAAACGTATATCGGGATGATTTACAAACGAAAAACGGAATCGCGCTTACTAAAACGGGATATCTTTAATGTCAATCTCTTCTTCGTCCTCGATAATCGGTATTTCTTCGGTAGGGGTCGCGTTAGGGTTGCCGGTGTTTTTTATCGGGGGTGTTTCCTCCTTAGTAGTTTGCGACTGACCTCCTGTTGTTGCGCTCCTGGGCCCTAGTTGTAGGCGTTCGCCGATTATTTCTGTGCGATAGCGAGTAGCGCCACTATTATCTTGCCAAGAACGGGTTTGTAATCGTCCTTCAATCATTACCAACGATCCGCTGGTCAGAAACCGCGAGGCGGTCTCGGCTAACTTCCCCCACAAGACAATTCCGTGAAATTCTGATTGTTCCTGTTTTTGGCCGTTTTTATCTACCCAATTACGATTAGTTGCCATCCTAAAACTGGTAACATTCTGTCCCGTAGGAGTAGTTCGCATTTCCGGAACTGAAGCGACACGACCAATGAGAATAACTTTATTGAGATTCATTATAGTTATTCGTCTTTAAGAATCTCTTCTAATCTTTCTTCGATCTCTTTAAGTTCGACCTTTTTTTCCGGTTGATTTACTTCTTTGGGTTTTTCAATAACTTCCGCGGGTTTATCGGCATTGAATGAACGAATTCTTACCGGCTTATCCGATGGGTGACGCATAATGAGTAAGTGGCGCATATTTCGTTCTTCGAGAAGCAACCGCTTATTTAGTTCATCCAACGCTTCTTTGGCGACCGTAAAATCAAATGACAAAAGAACAACACCTCGTTGTTTTTTGATAGGGTACTCCATTCTCTTTTTTAAAATAGGCCGATTATCCAGTAACGCTCCTCCTAATTCTTTAATAATCGCCAATACTTTCTCTGCCATCTGATTGGCCTCTTCGTCCAAAACATCCGGCTTAACGATAATGCTTAATTCATAATATTTCATGTGTTTAATACTTAAAATAGCTTCTACTACTTGGCATTTCGAGCAGCTTCTTGCTACAATATAAAATTATCGGCAAGATTAATCCAGTTAAACGCAACCTAATTGCTCATAATATAACAAAAAACTATGATCGTCAATCAAAAATTAAAGGACACGATAGTTACTTCTGTTAGAATTGGCGGTGACGTATTGCGTTCATATTTCGGTCGTTCGATCAAAATATCTCACAAGAAAGATCGTTCACTTGTAACAATTACGGACCGAGAGTCGGAAAGAAAAATAATTAACTATATTAAACAAAATTTCCCCTCGCACTCAATAATTGCCGAAGAACGAGGATTTAAATCAGGTGATGAATATTCTTGGATAATTGACCCCCTCGATGGAACTACCAATTTCTCTTGCCATAATCCATTTTTCGCGGTATCAATCGCCCTAATTTACAAAAAAGAAATTCTTTTGGGAGCGACATATAGTCCGTTAACAGATGAACTGTTCTTTGCGGAAAAAGATCGTGGTTTTTACCTGAATGGCAAAAAGGTGGTCGTGAAAAAAGGCAATAAGCTTAGCGATGCCTTGGTATTATTCAATCGTGGCGGTAAAATCGACAATTACCTGTCAACTTGTCGGGCAATGACTAAAGTCGGTCAACGATGCCGGACTGTTCGCTATTGGGGCTCTACCAGCCTGGAGCTTGCGTATCTGGCGACAGGAAGAATTGACGGCTACGTTAATTTTGGAAGTAAGATATGGGATTTTGCGGCAGGGGTATTAATGGTGAAAGAGGCTGGCGGTGTCACGTTGAACGGCAGGGGCAGGACATGGCGATTAGACGACGATAGTATGATTGCCGCTAATTCTAATCTTTGTCGTCAGTTAATAAAAATAATTAACACATAAGTATATGGAAATTTTTCGTGCCTATGATATTCGCGGAGAATACCCTAAAGATATAAATGACGAGAATATATATAAAATTGCCCGAACTCTAGTCAAAATGTTTAATGCTAGAAACGTGGTCGTAGGTCGTGATGTCAGCTTGAATACTCCTAATGTCCATAAGGCCTTAATTGATGGATTGACCGATCAGGGGGCAAACGTAACCGATATTGGCATTGCCGGCACGGATGTTGTTTATTTTGCCGCCGGACAATACCGGTTCGATATCGGGATTGAGATAACGGCATCACATTCCGCGGGACATTTGAGTGGGATAAAAATTATTGGACCAAATGCTACGCCATTCGGAATGGGTTTCGGGATGGAAAAACTTAAAAAAGCATTTCAGGATTATCAGGAATTGTCCTCCGATAGGAAAGGAGAAGTGGTGTGTAAAGATATTTGGCAAGAATTTATCGAACACACGCTGTCACGTGTTAATTACCAAAAGATTAAACCCGTTAATATCGTCGTCGATGCTTCTAATGCCGTTGGATCGTTGGAAGTGGACCAGCTGATAAAACGCTTGCCGCAAGTTAAGGTGGAAAAAATTAACTGGGAATTAGACGGACATTATCCCGGACATGCGCCAAACCCATTTCTCAAAGAAAACCGCAAAGAATTAGTTGAAGCAATAAAGAAATCGAAAGTTAACTTCGGCGTTGCTTTCGACGGCGATGCTGATAGGATTTTCTTTGTTGATGGTAGGGGAGATTTTATCTTTGGGGTATATATAAATGTTCTCATCGCTGAAAAAATGTGTCTTGAGAGTCCTGGTAGAAAAATCCTTCACGACGTCAGGGCAATTCGTTATGCGCGGGAAAAAATAACAGCTGCCGGCGGAATTCCAGAAATGACCCTCGTTGGTCATGCTTATTTTAAGAAAAAAATGAAAGAAGAAAACGCAATCTTCGGCGCCGAATGTACGGGTCATGTATATTATAATTTCGGTGAGTATATGGTAGAGAATAGCTTGTTAGCTCTCTTGCAAGTTCTTGAAATAGTATCCGAAAAAGATAAAAGTTTAAGAGATTTGACGATCGATGCTCGAACGAAATACCCGACTATTGGCGAACATAATTTCACTTTGCCTGGTTTTTCCGCTACTGACGAATTGGGTCCGGATGCCATTGAAGCAATGAATAAAGTGTTATCGGCGCTTAGGGATTATTACCACGACGGAGACATATCTGATTTTGATACATTTACCGTCTATTATCCAGAATGGAATTTTAATATTCGGCCATCGGCCAATGATCCCTTAGTCAGGGTAACCCTAGAGGCCACAAATAAAAACGTCCTCTTAAGAAAAAAGGAGGAAGTATTTGCGTTTCTAAAAAAAGAAGGTTGCCAATTTCTGAATGATACCGGAGTCACATTACCGGAGGAAAATTAAACAATTCTGGGATAATCAAATAATCTTTTGGGATACCACAAATTACGTTAATCCCATTTTTTTCTTAACTTCGTCCATCGTCGCTTCGGCAATTACTCTTGCCTTTCTCGCCCCTTGGGCGAGAATTTCTTTGATGTATACATCACGGCTAAAAAGTTCCTTCCGTTTCTTTCGGAAAGGTTCCAACTTTTCGATTAACAGATCCGCTAACGATAATTTAAATTCTCGATAACCCTTTCCTTTGAATTTAAT
>JAZDOL010000026.1:0-5113 GCA_043798775.1 bacterium
GGGACAAAGACACCAAAGGTTATTCTAAATTTAAATGACGGAGGATAGACCTCCGTCATTTTTCTTATTCACTTATTCACCTATTCACTTACTCACTTATTTCCTTTTGCCGCTTATCCTCTACTCTTTCTTTATAATCGGTGATTAATTGTTTCATCTCGTCTTTGACGCTATCAATCGCGGCAAATACGTTAAAACTTTCGCGAGCAATGCGAAGTATTTTTCTTGGCAATTCAATCTGGCACTCCGCATACCAGATATTACCTTTTTCGTGATGAAGATTCGGTTTTCCCACTTCAACCCAGGCGGGGACTGGTTCAGGAAAATTAGGATCGGTAGTTATTAATCCCTTGAATAGTTTTTCCAGCGACCCGATTTTGTCATTAATATATTTTTCCACGGATTCTGACGGTTCGATGTTTGTATATTTGATTTGGATATTCATCATGCGTTTATGATTAAAGTATAACTTCTAACCCCTTTTTACCACGAAAACAACTTCTTGAGGAAATAGTAATTTTTCAAAATGCCATCCGGCTGTTTTAGCTAACCCTTCAAACTGCTCGGAATAAAAACCGGCCATCCCCTTTTCTCTCCCGGATATGCTTTTGGTGGGGAATGATACTACCAGATAACGGCATTTTTGTTTCGCCATAATCTCAATCGCCGAACCGCGTTGCTGTTTTTCCAGTAATGGCAGTACCTTAAACATAAAAACCACATCGGCTTTCTGTGGCGGATCAGTAAATAAATCCCCGCTTATCGCTTTCGCTTGGCGGATTTTCAATAATGAAAAAACATTATTTAAAAATCCGACTTCTTCAGTATCAATATCGTAAGCGGTATATTCGGTATTTTTTGGCAGGTCCATCCACAGAATCGTCAGCGGGTTCAATCCGCAAGCATAATCGACAACTGATTGCGGATAGCCGGTAATTCCAAATATTTCTTTATAAAACGACTCAAGAATCGGTTTTCTTTCACGAGTCGATGAATGTAAGTCCAAAACCGGCATCAGGGCGTCTTTTACCGCCATTTCATGTCCAATATCGTTTTTTATCGCCGACAATATTCTATTAAATTTCGGCCGACCAAAATATCCAAAGTAATATGCCGACCAAATTTGATGAAGAAGATTTCTTGCTTCTTTTTCGGCAATCTTTGGCGGATATTTCAATGAACAACTTTCAACGATTCTGTTTACGGTTTTTGGATATAAAGAACGATACTTCCGACTGTGAAGTATTCTACCGGCAATCGGACTAATAGCTTGTGGCTGTTCCATGATCGGTAATGTTTCGCGAATACGCGACAAGAATAATTCTCAAAAGCGAAGATAGATTTATCCAAGAGCATACCGCAGGCAATCGCGCATGGTTTCGAAGCCGATTCCGACTCGGCTGAGAAGCGATTGCCGAGGTCTGAACTGTCGTTTCTCGCTGGAAAACGAACAGTGTCTCTTGGATAAACTATCTAAGCGTAATTATATTTGTTTTCTTAATAATTCAATCAGCCGGGTATATGTTCTTAAATTATGAATGCTTGCCAAACGCCACGCTAAAGAGTCCTCTATTTTAAACAAATGATTAAGATAGGCAATTGAATAATTCCGGCAAGTATAGCAATCGCAAAATTCACTGATCGGCTGATTATTACGGCAATGTTTTTCCCGGTCAATATAGATATATTGGTGAATATCGCGATCGTTGAGAATATCCGCCTGCTCGGGATCGGTTTTAAAAACATAAAGTCGTTTATGGCGAGCATCCCTGGTCGGCAAGACGCAATCAAAAATGTTATACCCCATTTTAAATCCTTCAACAATCGCCCATGGATTGCCGACCCCCAAGGCGAATTTCGGCAGATTCTCCGGCATCAAATCAACAGTAAACTTCATAATTTTGGTATCAACTTCGCCGTCGTCGTCCAGTGGCCAACCGCCAAACCCAAACGCGCCAAATCCAAGAGGCAGTAAACCTTTGGCGCACTCTTCCCGCAACCTTGTGCTTCCCCCTCCCTGGATAACCGCAAGAAGGATTGGCTTGTGACCGTCTTTTTGTGTTTCAATAAGGCGGTCGTATTCTTCCTTGCATCGTTTGGCCCAGGCAATTGTTCTTTTCACGCTTAATTCGTTTGCCTCGATACTGCTTTTCACCGCCGGGCAATCGTCCAGACAGACAACGATATCGCTTTTAATCGCGAATTGCACCTGGATTGATTTTTCCGGGGTAAATTGGTCTTTCTTCTTCTCTCCTTTTGTTCCGCGGTTAAAGACCACCCCGTCGTCGGTAATTTTTCCCAGCTCCTTGTTTTTATAAATCATTGATAATAATTGCCACCCGCCGGAATCGGAGGTGATTAATCCGTTCCAATTCATGTATTTTTTTACTCCCCCCAGACATTCCAAGACAGTGGTTCCCGGTTGGGATAACAAATGGTAAGTATTAACCACCATTCCTTCCACTTTGGCGTTAATAAGATCGCCGCTGTCCAAACTACGAACCACCGCCCGGGTGGCATCGGGAAAATAGATCGGAAACCGTATTTCTTGGCCGTTAATTTTTGTTTGCTTCAGATATGACATTTTTATATAACTTATATCGTTTTAGAGAATATTAATGTAGTATACTAACTACCCTATTATTGTTCTGTATTACCTCTTCAACATTTTTAACCCTTCTTCTGCCTCGTGCCTAATTGCCGAATTGCCGTCATGCAATCTTTCTTCTAACGCGGGAATAGCAGAAGTACCCATCTTGATTAATTGACGAACCGCTAGCAAACGAATTTCAGGGTTACCGTCGTGCCCGGCAATTTCACCAAGAACTTCGATTGCCGTATCGCCAAGCGTTGCCAAGGTTTCCACGGCAACGACTCTAATATTTATATTCGCATCGTGGCGCGCTCTTTTTTCCAACTCGCCAAGCGCCGGAATGCCGATTGTCCCCAATAAACGCGTTGCTTCGATTCTCACTTCTTCTGCGCCGTCAGAACCGGCCATTTGCGCTAACTCTGCCAGTCCTTCGGTTCCTCTCTCGGCTAACTTTTTCGCTCTTTCTAGTCGGGGCCTTAAGTCTACATTCCACATTAGGCCACGCCCCTCGCTCCCCCTAAACGCATCTGATTGCATTTTTTCAAACATAATTTTTGTTAATGATTTATCACTATTATTATAACCTGATTAACTTTTCCAGCCACGGACAATATTAATTCTTGTTATTATTTTCAATTCTTTTCATTCTTTTTTCTATCAATGCTTTTGTTTCTTGATACGGCGGCGGAACTCGGTTTAGGGTAATTACTTTCTTCAAATCCGAGAGATCGCCATAACCGCTACCCTTGAGGTTTCTTTTCAACGCCCTATCAATGTTTAACTCTTCATAAAATTTCATGCTTATTCTTAAATCATCCCACTGTTGCTCGTCTAGCGCTGAAAATAAATCAGCCTGAGCTCTTATTAGTAAATTAGTATCCCCAAAGTATAAACCCGAGAATAGACGATACGATCGCACACGATCAAGTCCTCCAAGAAAATTATTAGTATCGATTATTTTAATTCCGGCCTCGCATATTTTGGCTCCGGCAAACTTTCTTATCATTGCCTCTCCTGTTTTTAATGTTGCTGGATCGTTTCCGATAATCGTAAGATCAAGATCACTTTCCGGTGACATATAACCCTTAGCTGTGCTGCCATTAATAATTATTCCAAATGATTGTTTATGCTTTCTGGTTAGAAAATTAATGATGCTTAAAATCCCGGAAACAGCATCGGCGATATGTTCGACTCTCGACAATCTTTCGATTAGCTCGGCTGGATTCGAGGTGGCAAAAAGCGGTTTTTTTGTCGACATTAGATACGAACTGGCATTATGACCAATTAATTCTTTTTTGTTAAATGTATCTCTCCTTAGCGTTCCTGTCTCGATATATTCGGTACGAAGTTTGCCACACTCAAAATTAAAAATAAATTCTCCATCGCCACAATTTTCGAGTAGTTCATCTATTATTTCAACGGCTCGTTCGGGCATAACCCTAAGAGCGTCAAGAGCCGTCGTTTTATATTCACAATCAGGTTTTAGTGCCACTGATTTTATAGACGCCGATAAAAGATCTTTTTGCCGTTGATTCATTGAAGATACACGCTTAATCAGCTCAAAACCCATCGCACCAATAATTATATCTGGGCTCATTATCATATCAAGAATCGCATCTGGATCTGGTACATCGGCATTAACTTGTTCGATCGCACTTGCTCTCTCTTTTGAACATGAAAACGGAAAAGTGAGCCGAGGTTTTATGTTCGGTTTTTCCTCTATTTTTTCAACAACCTCTTCGATATCGCCGATTTTCGGCTCTCCCAGACCATGAAACTTAGGCATATTTTTCCAGTGACGGAGGTCTGACCTCCGTCACTTTTTTACTCAAAACAAATATCTTCACCGAAATTATTTTTACTTTTGTATTTTATCCAATCCTGTACTTCTCTTTTCATATCGTTTTCATCCTCAAAAATATTGGGAAGATAGTCCTTGTCAATAACAGATGGAAAATTCTTCCTACTTATGCAATCAATGTAACTTGACCAGCGATATTCCTCCAAAAAAGACATTGCCTTGTTCAAGTTTGAAACGCCGTTTTCCTTCCAGCCCGAATCCAATAAAGAAAGAGGGTTAGTGTGAATGTAGGAAAATATCGTCATTAACTGACTATCGTCTTTTATGTGGACCGCTTTGAATTTACCTTGAAATAGATGTCCCTTGCGATTATTTTTTGTATTGAAATAACTAGCATAACCGGTGCCAACTTTTTGCATAAATAAAGAGATGCCCCTGTCTTTAATCTGACGCAATAATAAATGGATATGATTTGGCATAAAACAAAAAGCCAAAACCTCAACTAATTTCTCCCGAGTGACGGAGGTCAGACCTCCGTCACTGATATAGTATCAAAGACGAACTAACTTTTCCAGCCACAGTCTTGTACAATACAACATGAGCATGAAATAAAGAGTGTTTCTATCGCAAGATGAGCATGAATAAGCTTGTTGCGAAAAAAAGGTGTGAACCGTTATCATTGAAGCTGTATGACCATTTCAATGGACGGTTCACACATC
>JAZDOL010000041.1:0-11125 GCA_043798775.1 bacterium
TTGTTTCGACTTAATTCTTTTTTGGTCATAGTGAAGTATTGCATATGTTAGTGTTGATTTAATTTCTTAACACTAACATCTTAACCTACTATGACATTTCTACTTCCCTCAACTATGACATTATCATTTCCGTGTCACACACTATGGTTGTGTATTTTTTTAATCATAAGGCGTATAATTTAATCATTAAAATATTAACTCTAACACCATTCATCAATCATCAATTTTAAATCATAAATATTAAAATATGTCATTAGCAATAATTATTGCCGGATTCGGCGGGGGAGTGGTAAGAGGCATTTTGGGATATATAAAGCATCAGTACTCTTATAAAAATGTCGGATTTAATATTCCTTATTTTTTGGTAATGGTTTTTCTTTCCGGTGTCGTCGGTACTCTGACCGCTGGCGCCTTGGGTGAACTGAACGCCGGTCTGATTATTACTGGATACAGCTCGGCAATTGCGTTTATCGCCGGATATGCCGGAGGCGACTTGATTGATAGTGTTTATCGGATAATTATTAAAAAGTAGATTATCATGAAAGGCATTGACTATCTGACATTTCTTGTAATTGCCATCTTCGTTGCGTGGTATGTTCTAAATCATATCCTTAAAGGAAGTATTTAACGTCGTTTGCCATTCTGCGTCGTGATAATAAAAAACCACCCAAACATAAACGACGGGTGGTTTTTTGTATCTTATTCTTCCGTGTCTGAATTAATGCCGACAAGCTCGTCGTCGGCGGGCGCGGCCCATTCTTCTTCCTCCTCCTCTTCTTCTTCTTCTTCCTCTTCCTCTTCCTCTTCCTCTATATCTGGGCTATCTGTTTCAACTCCTTCCTCTTCATCCGCATGGAAGCGATATGGGTCAATTAATGTGTCGTTGTCCATAGGTTGCTTATCAATACAAGTGACTAACAAATTTTGGAAAACCGAAGCGATTTGTGAAAGCGTAATTTCACTATGATAGGGTTTTTCCTCGAATCATTTATTTTGCGACCTTTTTACCGTTTTAGATGATATTAATATGATAAAAATATCATCGGTTATTAAATTTCACTGTAATTATAGTTAACTAAAGGTTTGTGTCAATACCCATATTTGTCAACAAACTAGTTGTTTAAAAAAACGATATTGCGGTTACCGCTACGACTTGTATAATATGATAATGGCTAACGATATTTCCAATTTCATTCGGCAATTAAAAACTAGTATTATCTGGTTATCTTTCAGGTGGTATTTTTTCAACGCGCCGTTAAAGATTATTAGCGTTTGGCGAAATTACCTTATTTTCGGGCTTAATTATTTTTCTGTCGGATTATTAATAAAGACATATTTTTCTTATTGGCATCGATATTCGTGGTCATACGGACGCGGCTTTGATATTAACCGATATTTATCGGCTTTTTCTTTTAACTTAATTTCTCGGATATTAGGGGTAATTATTAGAACGGTTTTGATTGTTGTCGGGATTGTTTTTGAGATTATTATATTTGCTGTCGGTTTGTCTATTTTTATTGGATGGTTTTTGCTACCGATAGTAATCGTCGGGATGTATATTTTAGGTTTCGAATTATTATTTGCCACACAATAAATTTATTAGATTCTCCTCATGATTAAAGTATCCGAATTCGTATTCGATATAGAAAACACGTCAATTATCCGTTACGCCCGATATAGTTATTGGTCTATTTTTCGCTATATCGAAACCTTAGAACGAATATTGAAACCAACGATATTTTTAGTATTTGCTCTGTTTGTTTATGCCCTGATATTTAGCAGTTACCCAGTTGTTACCGTTACAAGAATAGCGGGTCTGACATTGTTACTTATTATTACCTCGTTGGTGGCACGGATTGTAAAAATATTTTATCAGCAAGAGATTGTTGATTGTCCTATCGAGTCGAGGGTTAGCGATTTAGCGGACAACCCATTATTAAATCTTGCTTCGCTAATAGACATCGACGCCGCAAAGGCGATTGATCGGACAATTAACTATTCAACAAAGCGCGGGATTGTCGTTCATAGCGCAACATTGCTGCACTTTATTTTACGTGATAATCCCCGATATCAGTTTGTATTTAATCGTTTACTTTTGAATTATTCCTCCACTAAAGAAGCGGTAAAAAAGCAATTAGCGAATATCCCTTCGCAAGGCGACGCAAAGTATCATTCGGAGTTTATTGATACGATAAACAAAGCGGTTACTATCGCTTTAGACAATAAACACTTAAGAATAACCGCTAGCGATCTTTTTACAGCATTGGCAGAGAGCGATTCTTTCTTTAAGGAAATCCTCGTTCGTTTCCAATTAAAGGCGTATGATATTCGCCATCTTGCAAGGTGGCTTGAATATTTAGATAAAAAAACGATCGAGTTAAGACGTTATTGGGATTGGCAAAATCTTATGAAATTAGGAACGATGGCGAAAAGCTTTGCTTCGGGTTATACGATTACTCTTGATCAATTCTCAACTGATTTAACAGACCTTGTTCAAAGGCGGGGATTTCCAGATACCGTAGGGCATATTGAAGAGATTAAAGAAGTGGAACGGATATTATCAAAAAACGATAACAACGAAGCCTTAATTGTTGGTGAACCGGGAAGTGGCAGACGCAGTATTGTTCAGGCAATTGCCGTAAAGAGCGCTCTTGGCGCGAGTATGCCGACGATTAACTATCGGCGGGTTGTTCAGTTAAACTTACCAAGTTTATTAGCTCAAGCGGGCAGCGTGGACGAGGCGGAAACATTACTCGATAAGATTTTCCAAGAGGTAATTTCAGCCGGGAATGTAATATTAGTTATTGACGATCTTCATAATTTTATTTCTGAAACCGCAAGGTTGGGGATGATTGATATATCCGGTATATTTTCGCCATATTTATCGCAACCTAATTTTCGCGTTATTGCAATTACAACATTTACCGGATTGCATCAAAATATTGAACAGAATCAATCGTTATTAAGCTTATTCGAGAAGGTAGAGGTAACCGATGTTTCTGAAGAAGACACGCTAATCCTTCTGGAAAATCTTTGCCTGATGTTAGAAAAAAGATACCGGAGAATGGTTAGTTTTCCCGCGCTAAGAAGTATCATTTCTTTATCCGGCAGATATATCCCAACAACACCATTTCCCGAAAAAGCAATGGAGCTGTTGGAGGAAGTAATGGTTTATGTTTCGCAGATGAAATTTAAAGTTGTTCTTCCCGAGCATGTCGCTAAGGTTGTAACATTAAAAACAAAGATTCCCGTTGGCGAAATCGAAGAGAAAGAAAAAGAGGTGTTGATGAATTTAGAAGAATTGATTCACGAACGGATTGTGAATCAAGAGGAGGCGATCAAGGAGATTAGCGGCGCGTTGAGACGCGCTCGCGCGGGAATTGGCCAAAGGAACGCGCCAATGGGAACATTCTTATTTTTAGGACCAACCGGCGTTGGTAAAACCGAATCCGCGAAAGCGTTGGCGGCGATATATTTTGGTTCCGAAGAAAGGATGATTCGTTTGGATATGTCGGAATTTCAAAACATCAACGACATTGGCCGGCTGATTGGTAAGATTGGCGAAGAGGGGTTGTTAACAACAAAAGTTAGAGAGATGCCCTTTTCTTTAGTACTCTTGGACGAGATAGAGAAAGCTCATCTAAATATTCTTAATATCTTTTTACAGGTCTTAGACGAAGGATATTTAACCGACGGAATGGGTCGAAAGGTGGATTTCCGTAGCACAATCATTATCGCTACCTCTAATGCCGGGTATCAAGTTATTCTTGAGGCGTTAAAAAATCCGAACGATTGGGCTAATGTAAAATCAAAAATTCTGGACTATCTGTTTAAAGAAGCAATCTTTCGGCCGGAGTTTATTAACCGTTTTGATGCCGCCGTCGTGTTTAAGCCGTTATCGCAAGATAATTTATTAAAAATTTCCGCGTTGCTGTTAAAGAAAATACAGAAAAATTTGAAGGAAAAAGATATTAACTTTGCGTTCTCTCTTGATCTTCAGCAGGCAATTGTTGGTTTAAGTTATAACCCTGTTTTTGGCGCTAGGGAAATGAAAAGAGTTATCCAGGATCGAGTGGAAAACGTCCTGGCGAACGCCCTCTTAGGCGGGCAATTGGTTCGTGGTAATCGCGTGGAGGTGATGGCTCCAGATTTTACTCTAAAAATCGATTAATTATTTAGAAGTAAATCGTGAATTAACCGCAAAGATAGGCGATAATTTTGCGTTGAGTAAACTTGACAATTAATAAATAAGTTGTATAATCAACGAATTATGACAAAGAATATTAAAGACAAGATTAGCCTACTTTTAATTCCCTCGATCGAGAATCAATATCGTCCTCGTCTTTTATCGAGTCGTTTTTTAATTTACTACATTGCCCTTCTTGCGGTTTTAAAACTAGTTAGCGCCTCCTATATTATATTACTGCCCAAGACAAATTTCTTTGCCGACATCTCGAGTCAAGTATTATTAACGCTTACAAATAAGAATAGGGCAGATGCCGGGTTGCTACCCCTTAAAAATAATTCTAAACTATCGCAGGCAGCTTATCTAAAAGCGCAAGATATGTTGAATAACGATTATTTTAACCATAATAGCCCAAGAGGTGTTACCCCTTGGTTCTGGATAAAAAAAGCGAACTATGTCTATCGATACGCCGGAGAAAATCTAGCGATTGGATTTATTGATTCCGAAGAGACCTTTAATGCGTGGGTTAACTCGCCGTCTCATTACGCCAACATTATCAATTCGCGGTATCAGGAAACGGGAATCGCCGTCTTAAAGGGCGACTTTCAAGGCAACAACACATATGTGGTAGTGCAAATGTTCGGGTCACCGAAACCAATCGTAAATTCAAATTTTTCTTCTCAAAAACCGCAAGCGAGTCCGCCGACTGCTACGACAAAACCGATACCGAGTCCACCCCCGGCAACTTCTTTTGTCGCGCCGGCCAATAACGGATCGGCGATTGTTAGCGGCGACGAAACAGAGATCATTGATAGTAGTTTTGACTTAGCTATCATTGACTCGATGTTGGCAACGTCGTCGCAAAGATTAATAGAAACCAAGAACACTGAAAGTACGTTTTTGTATAAGATTATTAAAATCTTAGCAAACCAATATAGTCGTGTCTTAGAAATGATCATTTTTGCCTCACTATTTTTATTAACAATATCTCTGCTTTTAAATATCTTTATCCATATTAATATTCAACATCGCGATCTAATTCTTCGCGCCTCATTAATGCTTCTTGTGTTGATTACAATTATTTTAATGAGTAAACCCCAGCTATTATCAATTATCCATCAATCATCTATTGCTTACTAAGGAGACGTGGGCGCTGATTTAATTATATGCAAAGAGAATTGCTTCAACTAATAAAAGACTTAATATCTCCCGAAAAACGATTGTGGCGATTTTACGCAATATTCTTTATGGCTGTTTTGCTGATGTTTAATTGGAATAAACTGTACTGGATTTTTAACCAAAGAGCTGTTTCCGCAATAATCGAGAGCAAGTTAGTAAATAATGTTGACGGTGAGGTGTCTGACAGTTTGCCTAATAATCTGCCGAAGGCGGAGGTAGCGATTGGCGACGCGAGTCAAAACATCGCAACGATAGTCCCAACAGAAAAACCGAAGACAGTTGTTAGTCCGGAAAAAACAGCAACAAATACAATATATATACCGGCGCTAAACTCTCGAGCGCCAATCTTAAAATCAACTGTCGCAACCAATGCGGCGTATTTAGTAGTATTAAAAAAGGGAGTATTGCATTATTCGGATTCGGCAAATCCCGGGGAGTTGGGGGCGACGATTATTCTTGGACACAGCGCGCCAGCAAACTGGCCGGATATTAACTACGACGATATTTTTAGCGCAATAAGTTCGTTGAAGACAGGAGACGAGATTCGCGTGATTTATGAAGGTAAGTCCTATATTTATCGAACGGTTGAGGGGCAGGTTATTGATAAAGGAGGCGATATCCCTGAAAAATGGTTAACCAAAGACGCGCAAAGAATAATCTTAATAAGTTGTTGGCCTCCAGGAAAAGATTATAAACGGTACGGAGTAATCGGCGAACTCTTGACAGATTAGCTGCGTTCGGGTTGTGGTATGACAAAACTAACAAGTCGTGATACTATCATAACTATGGCAATGAACTCCAATCGTCGAGAATTGGAATTATGTTGCAGTTATAGTTTTAATAATTTATTTATAAAGATTAATCATTTCGTTAACGCAATTAAAAATATGAACAGATTTAGAAATATATTTATATTCAGCGTTGCCGCAATCTCTTGCTTAGTTCCCGTTGTTGTTTTTGGCGCTCAACTGGGGTTTAATGTAATGAGTGGGGATTTAGAGGGTTTGGTTATGAAAAACGTTACCCAGGGGACACCGTCGTGGACGGATCCAATCTCCGCTAATAGCGGGGACACGGTTCGTTTTGAAGCCTTTTATCATTGCGGACGAAATGATACTATCACGCCTACGGAATTGGCGCTAAATACCAAATTGCGATTTACCGCGCCTACTACAGGCCAATCAGTAATTACAGTTAACTATCGGGTGTCGGCGGATAACATATTGCCTGGTTCAGATACTGGCACAATAAATGCCACCACCTCTCAAAAGTTAGTATTTAGCAATACCGCAACCTGGTATCACGACGGAACATCGCAAACTGTTAGTATGACTACCGGAGACGGTTACGCCGAAGTAAATATCGGCAGTGTTGTTTGCGATTGTATAGGATGTTTTAACAACTCTGGATTTTTAACAATCAACGCGCAATTAATAAATCCGCCAGCATTGGTTCCAACGGTAGACATCAAGGCCAATAATTCTGATGGTCCGATTACGATTGCCTATAATTCGCCGGCAACTTTAATTTGGAACTCTAATAATGCCACCAGTTGTGCCGCCTCTAATGGCTGGAGTGGAACGAAAGCGACTAACGGTTCTGATACTACTGGCAATTTAGTTGGTTCGGTAACTTACACGATAACCTGTACCGGTCAAGGCGGATCGGCAACCGACTCGGTAACCGTTAATACCAATAGCGCTTTGCCGACCGTTGATCTGAAGGCCAACGGCTACGATGGATCGATTACCGTTCCTTATAATACCAGCGTGATATTGAGCTGGATATCTACCAATTCTACTATTTGTACTGCCTCTAATGGCTGGAGTGGAACGAAATCGTTGAATGGATCGGAGGGAACAGGTAACTTGTTAAGTAATGTAACTTACACGATAACCTGTACCGGTCAAGGCGGATCGGCTTCAGATACGGTATACGTTAGCGTGGGAACTCAACCACCAGCGCAAAACCCAACAGTTGATATTAAGGCCAACGGCTACGATGGATCGATTAATATTCCCTACAATAATACCGCAACCTTAACCTGGACTTCTTATAACGCTACCAGTTGTACGGCAATGAACGGATGGTCGGGGTCCAAGGGGGTTAGTGGGTCAGAAATAACCGAGAACCTAACGAATACAAAAACATACACGATCGTTTGCTACGGAACAAGCGGAAATTCGGTATCTGATTCGGTAACGGTAACCGTTTCCGATCAGTCGCTCTATGTGTCGTTAACCGTTAATCCGGCAATTGGCACAGCTCCTTTAAATGGCGTGGACTTGACTGCCGATGTATTTGGCGGAGCAACTGGATCGATAAATTATATCTTCTACTGTAATCGGAGCGATACCGGAACCAATATTACCAGTGATTATAATAATCGAACCGATGGAACTTATAGCGATCCGATTACTGTTGCTGATGCCTGTAATTATTCAACAGCCGGAACATATACTGCCAAAGTAATTGCCCAACGTGGCAGCTTGTCAGCGGAAAACCGGGCGACAATTACCGTTAATGGTCAATACGCGCAAAACGCGCCAACAGTTGACCTAAAGGCCAATGGCTTTGATGGAACGATATCTATTCCAATAAATGCGGCAGCAATGTTAGGATGGACATCATTAAACGCTTCGTCTTGCTCGTTTACCGCTGGCGCGTCTGGATCAAGGGCAATTTCTGGCACAGAATCGACAGGAATATTATTAGCAAACCGCACTTATACGATTACTTGCTTTGGCAGCAATGGGCGGACAGCAACCGACACCGTAACGGTTAACACTTCTTCAACTTCTACTTTAGAAGTAACTAAGCAGGTTAGAAGTATAACCGATAATACCGTCTTTGTCGATGAAATTACGGTAAGGCCCGGAGCAAAGCTGGAGTTTATGGTTAAAATTCGCAACAATAGCACTGTCGGTCTGGCGAATATGATCGTCAAAGATATATTTCCGGCAAAGATTAATTATGCCGGTAACTTGAAAATAGACGGCGTTTATTCGACCGACTCTATTACCCAAGTAAATATCGGCGACTTAACCGTTGGCCAAACAAAAACATTAACATTTGAGGCAACCGTGCCCGATAGCGCGCAGTTTGCCTTTGGAGCATCGGCTTGGGTTAATACGGTAACGGTTTATAATGTGGCGGCATCGGTAACCGACACGGCAACGATAAACGTTAATCGCACTCAAGTGGCAGGCGCTACTACGATCCCAACTGGTATTGCCTCGAAGCTGATCGATTATGTGTTTATTCCTTCGGCGATTGCCTTATTCCTTGTTTGGGCGCTACGGAAATATCTTCTGGTATTCGATCAATGGATATCAAAAAAGAAATTAGCGATATCTCAATACAAGGCAGAGAAGGAATTATCGAAAACGGTTAATTATATCCGAATGCGCGAGAGAAATAACGGCTAATACTCGATAACTAGCAAAAACTCCGACTTAACAAAGTCGGAGTTTTTGTTTCGAGCGTTATTATTCAGATCTTCATCATAGTATTAGGGATGTGAATTGCCTGTGGAAAAACGACATATTTATTTGTGTTGACTCATGGTTATGGGTGGGATAAAGTATAGCTGTAATGGATAACTGTGGAAAAGAGTGGGGATAACTCTGCCAATAAGGGGATAACCTCCGAATTCTCAATTTACAATTTGATTCGCTTTGCGAAAAATCACAGATTGCAATTTTCAAACATAAAAAAGAAATGTTTATCGGCGAGTACTCATATTCATTGGACGAAAAAAAGCGGTTATCGATACCGTTAAAGTTTCGCGATACATTGGGGAAAAAAGCGGTTGTTACTAGAGGATTAGATCAATGTTTGTTTATGTTCTCCATTAAAGAGTGGGAAGTGCTTGCCGAAAAGCTAAGCAAGCTACCGTTATCTCAAGCCGACGCTCGGGGGTTTGGGCGATTGATGTTAACGGGGGCAATGGAGGTTTCCTTTGATAATTTGGGGAGAATATTAATGCCCGATTATCTAAAGAGCTATGCTTTCTTAAAGAAGAAAACAGTTGTTGTCGGGGTGTATAACCGTATTGAGATTTGGGACGAAGATAAGTGGCAAGAATATAAAGAGAAAACAGAAAAAGATGTTGGAGATATCGCCGAACGACTAAAAGAACTGGGAATCTAGAAAAAATTCCAATAACCAATGATCAATTTGATTCGTTTTACGAATAATCATAGATTAGCAATGAAATCCCAATTTCCTAATTTACAAACGCGAATAAGTGAATCAGCTAAAATTGTTGAAAATTCGAACATTATAAATTCATTGAAAATTGAAAATTATAGCTGATGCACATTCCTGTCCTTAAAAATGAAGTTCTGGAAATAATAGATCCGCAACCCGGAAAAACATACATCGACGCAACGGTTGGCGAGGGCGGACACTTATTAGGAATTATAGAAAAGACAGGAGGACAAGGACGATATTTGGGAATCGATCTGGAAAAAAGGAATATCGAATATCTAACAAAGATTATCAAAGAACGCGGGTTAAAGGGAAAAATATCTTTAGAGAATGCAAGTTTTATCAACATCGATAAAATTGCCAAGAAACATAATATTAATGAAGTAGACGGCATTTTATTCGATTTCGGGGTATGTTCTTGGCAAATTGACGAAAGTGGAAGAGGATTCAGCTTTAAGAGAGACGAACCGTTGGATATGCGATTCGATTCAACGACATTAGAGAAAACAGCCAAAGAAATACTTAATCAGGAAAACGAGTTCGAGATCGCAAGGATAATAAAAGAATACGGTGAAGAGAAATATTACCGACGGATTGCCAAAGGAATTGTTGAGGCGAGAAAAAGGAAACAAATCAATACCACCGGCGAGCTGGTAGACATTATCAAAAGGTCAATACCAGATAGTTGCAGAAATAGGGCAATCCACCCAGCTACGCGCACGTTTCAGGGATTAAGAATAGCGGTTAATGGCGAACTGCAAGCGATCGCAAAGGCGTTGATAGAAGCTTGGGAGTTATTGGATAACGATGGAATATTGATTGCGATTTCATTTCATTCGTTAGAAGACCGCCTGGTCAAAGATTTCTTTAAAGTAATTACACAAAAAGGGGAGGGGAGAGTTTTAACAAAGAAACCAATAACCCCCCTGCCAGAAGAGATATTAATCAATCGTCGTTCGCGGTCGGCGAAATTGCGGGCAATAATAAAAGAGTAAAATATCCAACAAATATGCAATATACATCGGCGATGAATCCATCGATTCTGACACAGTTAATAATAAAGAATTACAAACGACCCCCTTTATTGTATCGAGTAGCGTTTGTGGGATTAATTATCGTCCTGTTCTCCTTATTTGGACATTTTATATCTCAAGTGAACGCGATGATTGGCGAATCGTATCGCCTTGAAAGCCAACAAGAAAAGATTAAAACACTTGCTATTGATAATAGTTATTTGGAAGTTGAATATTCAAAAATGAATTATCTCTTTGGACAAGCGGACACCGTAAAATCACTAATGCTTGAAAAAACAAACCATGTCTACTATATTGATACAGTTAGCGAAATGGCGAGGAAATAACCCGCCCTACGCGCCAAGTTATCTAACTATTTATCGAACTCGGCGCTAAGTATTTTCTAATCAAGAGATGAGCATGAAATGAAGTTAGTGTAGAACGTCGGAAATTGAAGCTTACGACAATTAAAACTGCTGAATAATTTATCTTTAGCCCTTTGCATTAAAGAAGCGCATTCGTTGTCGCTCCGTTC
>JAZDOL010000042.1:0-7985 GCA_043798775.1 bacterium
GAACGGAGCGACAACGAATGCGCTTCTTTAATGCAAAGGGCTAAAGATAAATTATTCAGCAGTTTTAATTGTCGTAAGCTTCAATTTCCGACGTTCTACACTAACTTCATTTCATGCTCATCTCTTGATTAGAAAATACTGCCACGGGATATGTTCATTACGCCTTTGCCACCAAATATTTTCCCATACATAGTGAATCGCTAAATTTTTCCATATCCCCCATTTTTTAAAATGGATCAGCATTTTTTCAACCAACACAATTTTCTTTTCGTAATCTTTATTAAAAAATATTCTGGTATATATCTTTTGCTCCCATGGCGAAATATGATTCAAGTAACCCCATTTGTGGAATACGTCAAACATAATATAACCGACCGAACATCCCAGTGCCGACATTGAGCCGTTATTGAAGACGTGTCCCCTTGGGACTGGTTGCCAGAAGGCAAGGCAACATCGGCATAGCGACAAAATATATGCGCCGGTTTATAGAAAGTCGAATCAAAATGAAAAGGCTTGGTCGGAATAATTTCGATTTGTTTTTTAACGCCTAATCTCTGAATATTTTTCTTTACCATAATCGCCAATGTAACGAGGAATGACCTCGTTACTTTAAGAATTTAGAATCAACTCGCCAACTTTCACATTATCCGCGCCACTGATTTCTTTAGTTTTAATCAATTACCAGAAGTTCCTGAAACGGACGATCTCTGTTGATAAAAGACAAGCTTTCTGCTAAAACTGCTCCTTGTTCACCGTCAAGATCGTACCTCACTACCTTATCCCCGACAGAAAAAGATTTTCTTGTTATTGGATCTTTTAATCGGGTTATAACTTCCGAATCGTCGGGGCCGAGAATAACAACCGAAACCAGACATGTTCTTGCTCTCGCCTCCATAATATCTTCGGGGAAAATTGCCCTTACGGTATGCTGGCCAGGACGAACTTCGGCCGTTACTTGCTCTTGTCCCCTAATCGAAGAGTATTCTTCGCGACGGGGTTCTTCGGGTTTTTTCATATTATTAATCAACGATTAATGATATTAGCTATATCTAATCTTTGACCAAAGAAACTGAATCGGATTTTGCCGGTAGTAAGTTGAACAGAACATACACGATGGGATACATTTTTTAGTACACCACTTCAAGTTTCTCTCCCGATACTCTTTTATCTGCGGATAATAATCTTTCTTTAAATCACGAATATTAAGATCAAGATACGGCAAATAGCCGCATATCCCAACCCGGCCATCGGTATCAATGTTTAATGTGTACTTTCCGCCGTCGCAAACCCAATCAAGGTCGCCTTGGATCCATTTCTTTACCGCTTCGTAGTAGGCAATCGGCTCAAGTAATCGATAGCCGTTTTGTTTTTTATCGATTAAATAGTCGGCAGTTCTGATCACTTCTTCCCTATCGCTTTCTTCTAAAAGCAATTTCTTAAGATGCGAATTCTGACGGTAATCTTCAAGTGATTTTGGATTTTGAACAAAAATCGTCGCCATAATTATTTTATTACGATGGCAAAATTCCAGCATCGTCGGCACCTGCTTGATATTGTTTTTTGTAACAACACAATTTAGCATTAAAGATAATCCGCCTTTTTCCTTTTCGGTTATCAAGGCCTTAAGCGTTTCGGATGCTTGCGGTAATTCTTTTTTACTATCACTAAATCCGGCAACTATGGAGTCGATTGAAATATTGATTGTCCCCAACCCAACGCTTAATAGTTGCCTTAATAGCGTTTTCCCATTAATAGTTCTTCGCGAGTCAATCAAAAACGCGCCATTGGTAGACAATTGAGTATAGATATTATTTTTTGAACAAAACTCAACAATTTCTACAAGGTCAGCGCGAATTGTCGGCTCCCCGCCCATTAGCGCCACGCAACGGCATCCTAAATCTTTCAATTTCAGAACAATTTCTTTTACCTCATCAAGCGTCGGATTCTTTCGCAAGTTATCCCTGGCGCCACAATATTCGCAATCGAAATTACAATGGCGGGTAACATAAAAATGGGCCCACAACGGCGTCGGTTTTACTAATGACCGGACAAACGACCGGCCCATCGTGGATATAACTCCGGGATTTTTTTTATTCATGGTACAATTGTGAATTCCGTACGATTACTTACAATACAAATAACGGTAATATCTGACCTCATCCCCTATCGCCCGTTTTCAAAAACCGAGTATACTCGAGAGCGAGCGAGCGGAATCGGACCGCCGTCTCTTCCTTGGGAAGGAAGCATATTGCCATTATACGACGCTCGCGCTAATTGTCCTTTGTATGGATACTTACCGTAAATACTTATTGCCTGGTTACACATTCCTGGCTTATTCTATCCAATTTTCGCCAATGCGACAAGTCAAATAAGCATCATAATATGAAAACAGTTTTTTATTACGGGTTTGTTCTTGGCCGTAATCCGGCTATCGGAGCAACCGAGATATATGTTCGACTAAAAAATACCATCGTCGAGCTGGCGTTAGTTTCTCCCCGACTAATCGTGCTGGGGCTAAGTGAAGAATTAGCAAATCCAGCACAGGCCATTAATCGCTTATACGGAACCGTTAAGATCGTCGAGTTGCCCAACGGAATGGTCCCAAATAGTGATTATCGTGGCCTTAAAATAGATGTTGCCTTGTTTTTGCGATTAATTCCAAAACAAATCCACCGGATCACTTTTGGCTTTAGTATTTACAATATTGACGCTCCCCAACCACGATACGATGAGATAAGGAAGAATTTGATTCCCTTGGCATACAAATTAAAAAAAGAGCTTAAGATTGCCGGTTATAATGCTAATTTTCTGGGACTAAAGGTAGGCGAAGTCACAACCAACACCATTAACGACAAACAAATGATCGGAAAAGGCGTTGATTTTGCCGTGATCATTATTAACGGAAATATTATTATCGGAAAAACAGTGGCAATTCAAAACACCGAAGACTACGAAAGAAGAAATTACCATCGGCCATTTAGAAATCTCCGGTCCGGGACTATGCCGATAAAACTTGCCCGGTCAATGATTGCTTTGGCGGAGGCGCCGCTTGACAGCATGGTCGTCGATCCGTTTTGCGGAAGCGGCACGATAATCACGGAATTAATTCTTATGGGATTCACTAATATCGTTGGCAGTGATAACGACCCAAACGCGATAAAAGAAACCGGGGCAAACATTCAATGGCTTTTTGATAATTACCCGGAGATAAGGGAAAAACAAATATTATTGAAAGTTGGTATTAACGATGCTGTATTGGTTAGCGATCAATTTAAAACAAAAAACATCAGGGCGATTATCAGTGAACCGTATCTAGGCCCGATATTCAAAACTAATCCGAGCAAAGAAACGGTGAACCAGCTTTTTGTTTATCTGGCCGATCTTTATTTGCGATTTTTTAAATCTGCCAATAAATGCCTGAAAACCGACGCCAAGATCGTATTCATTTTTCCGGTTATTCCCGTTAACAACCAGTTTATGTATCTTGATATTCTTGATGATATTGAAATTGCCGGTTTTAAGCCGGTTATGCCGTTGCCGTTAGAATGGTGCGAATCATATCCTTACGAGATAACCAATCGAAACTCGTTTCTTGTTAAAAAAGAGGGGCAGATTCTTATCCGCGAACTTTTCGTGTTTGAGAAAACAGGAGAACTAAGCCATTAATCGTCCACTCCTATTGTTTTTAGTATTTTCTGCCACCAGTTTAGTTCTTTTTCTGGGACCGATATCGGTTTTTCTTCCGGCGGGATTACAACAACAACCTCTTCTCCTTGCTTTTTCAAAAGCATTTTGTCCCGCGCCGCTTCTTCCATTTTTACCGGATCGCTCAAATCGCCAATTCCTTCTTTTAGGATTTTATTTTTTCCCAATAGAACCGCGAGTTTTTGATCGGTAATCTTTAATTGATTATTTAGCTCCACCCTTTGCCTGTATAGCTTCCAGTTAGAGTATGCCAAGAATGTCGCAGCTAATATTACGAATAAAACAATAACGCCAGTAGCTACCCGCTGATTGCCATCCTTTTGCCTCTTTATTATTTTTCGTGTTCGCGTTATCATTTCGTATTATATTGTAATTTAACCAAAATATGACCAAACAAACTAAATTGATAAAAATTGTATGGACTATCGTTATCAGCCTTATCGCCTTAAGCACGATTATTCTCCTTATCGCTCCCTTATTTCAATAACGCAACGATAAATTATTTGCGCATCATCTCAAAGAATACTTTGGGCGGGATTCTCACTCGTCCTTTTTCTTTTAGTTCTTTTTTGCCTTTTTTCTGCCGTTCTAATAATTTTTTCTTTCGGGAATAGTCGCCTCCGTACAGGGCGCCGGTAACATCTTTTCCCTTGGCGCTCATTGTTTCTCGGGCGATAATCGTTCCGCCAATCACTGCCTGGAGAGGAACGCTGAATAATTGCGCCGGTAAATTATCCTTTAGTTTTATTAAAAATTCTCTGGCCTCGCGATTCGCGCTTTGCCGAGGAACAATCCGCGAGAACGCTTCTTCTTTTTTCTCGGCAATCAAAATCTCCATCTTTATTAAATCAGCTTTTCTATATTCCACGAATTCATAATTCAATGAAGCGTATCCCTGGCTAACGCTTTTCAATTTTTCATAGAATCCAGTGATTACCTCGATTAGGGGAACTTCGTATATTAGAAGAAATACATTACCGCTAAAATATTTTGTTTCCAGATAGTTCCCCCTCAAAGCCGAGGTAATCTCCATTACCGCTCCTAAGTAATTATTGGGGGTTAGTACTTCCAATTTTACCCATGGCTCCTTTGATTCCTTTATCATACTGTCCTGTGGCCATTCGATTGCCGACCTGATCCACACTTCCTCGCCACGACTATTAACGATTTGGTAGGCAACCGATGGAGTAGAAATCACAAGCTCCATTCCAAACTCGCGAAATAACCGTTCGGTGATAATCTCCGCGTGAAGAGATCCCAAAAACCCGCAACGAAAACCGCGGCCCAATATTTCTTTCATTTCCGGCTCAATTGTCAGAGCCGGATCGGTTAATAGTAGTTTATCAAGGGACTCTTTTAGTTCTTCATAGTCATCGGGATTCTCCGGATAAACGCTTAAATATACCATCGATTTTGGTTCGCGGTATCCTGGCAACTGCTCGATATGTGAACTTTGATCGAGTGATCTTTTCGATAGATCGTTATCCGATTCTTTGATAATCGTATCCCCGACCCGAACCTTTCCCGGCTCTTTAATACCGGTAGCAATATATCCTATATCACCACTGGCCAAATATTCGGCGCTTGCCATCTCGGGTTTAAAAAAGCCAACTTCAACGACCTCGCTAGTTGTTTTTTGGGCCATTAAATAAATCCGGTCGCCAGCCCTAATCTCGCCGTCAACAATTTTCACAAAAACAATTACCCCTTTATATGAATCGTATTTTGAATCGAAAATCAAAGCGCGAAGCGGTTTGTCGGTGTTTATTTTTGGCGGAGGAACTTGCTCAATAACTATTCGAAGAAGATCTTCTACTCCTGTGCCGAGCTTGGCAGAGATCTTAAAGATCGACTCGGGATCCATTTCTAAAACCGAGGCGATCTGGTCTTGGGTTTCCTGAATCATCGCCTGTGGCATATCGATTTTATTGACCGCTGGAACAATAACAAGATTCTGCTCTCGCGCCAACTTTAAATTTGCCAGGGTTTGCGCTTGAATTCCCTTGGTGGCATCAACTAACAAAATAACTCCGTCTACTGCCGCCAAAGATCGCGATACTTCATAAGAAAAATCAACATGTCCCGGAGTATCTATCAAATTTAACACATAAGACACACCATTAAGTTGATATTCCATCCTAACGGGTTGCATTTTGATGGTGATCCCTTTTTCTCGTTCAAGTTCCATCATATCCAAGAATTGCGGTCGCATTTTTCCCGGTGGCACCGTTTTTGTTATCTCAAGCAAGCGATCGGCAAGCGTTGACTTGCCATGATCGATGTGGCTTAAAATAGCAAAGTTCCTGGTCATTATCTTTTTTGACTTTAAGTTATCCATCATAGTTTAGATCCCCGAATTGTTATTGATTTTCTTATTACTGATAACTCCGCCGATTTAGTAAATACGCGACAAACAGATACGCCAACAGACCCAATAACCCGCCCGTAAGCGATTGTAGCAATACCCCGCCAAATGTCTGCATATCAACAAACCTGCCCACAATAGCAAGGGACAAGTATACAACTATAGACATAATTGTGGCAGAAATAACGATTTTTGTTAAACATATTTTTAACGAACCAACGGCATTTTGCCAAATAACATCTACGGGATCGGATATTTTTTTGATCTTCATAGTAAGTAAAATCCATAACATCAACGCTTGGAAAACGCTGGAAACAAACAATGCTATTGGTAAAGCCAAAACCTCGATATGTCCTAATCCGTTAACCCTAAACAGCGTCGCCACCAAAGAGACAAACTTATCATTACTAACCAGACCATCAATCCCAGCAGTGAATATTCTAACCAATAAAATCGACAAAAACAAATTAATGGCCGTAGAGCTAATCGCCACGATTACCGGAGTGCGGGTGTCTTTTAACGAAAAGAACGCTCGCGTAATTAGGGGAACGGCGCTGGCAGCAATAATCCCGAAGGCAAATATCCCCAGAGACGCTGCCGTTAAGCGTGTTTCTGTCCACCCAAAACGACCAGTGCCCAGTATTAGGCGAACAATCTGCGCTCGAAGAAGAAGCGTCCCGACAGATATTGGAATTATTAAAAATAATATCTGCTTCAACGAAGAGGTTATTTTCTCAATAAATTCGTCGTACCGACCATTTGCCCAGAACCGCGAAAGGTCGGGAAATGCCGCAACGGCGAAAGAAACGCCGATCATCCCTACGGGAAACCACTGCAAATTGTTAGAAAAATTGAATATAGCGATACTCCCACTTACCATCGTTGAGGCAATTGCCGTTATAAATATCAAGTTGAAATGATAAGATGCCTGACCAATAATTCTGGGAATCATCATTTTGAATATTTTCAGGAGCCCCGGATGGTTGAATCGTAAAATCGGTTTAAAACGAAATCCGGAAGATAAAAATGCCGGCATTTGAATTAAAAGATGTAATGATGCTCCGAAAACTACTCCCCACGCCAACCCGATCAAACCAACAGTTGGAACAAAGAACAATATCCCGAGAATGATTCCGAAATTATAGAAAAGCGGGGCCAATGAGTACGAAAGAAAACGATTAGAATATTGTAAAACACCAGAAACAAGATTAGAAATCCCCAGAATTAATGGGCTCAAAAACATAAACCGGGTCAGAGCTATTGTTGTTAGTATCTGATCGGCGGAAAAACCAGGGGCGATTAAGCGGATGATTAATGGCGTTAAAATAAATAATAATCCGCAAAAAGCTAATAAGATCAGCGAAAAACATGCCAGAACGTTATTGACCATTAGTTGACCGCCATTTGACCAAATGACGGTTTGTCTATCCTCCCCATATTCTTCCTTCTGTAAATATTCGGAAAGGACCGGTAATAGCGCCGCCGTCAGACCGCCAACAACTACCAGTCCATAAACAAAATCAGGAATTCGAAAAGCGGTAAAATAAACGTCGAGGTTCTTATCGGCGCCGAAGCGGCTGGCTAGAAGACGATCTCTTATTAACCCCAACAAGGCGCTGACGCCAAAAGAAACGGCGACAACGAACGCCGCGGTAGTTGTATTTTGTGTTTCTATATGAAGAATGTTTCTAATCCGCATAGGCATTGTGCCGTGACCTTACTTATCTTGTCATTCTAAACTAAGTTAACCGCTTTGACAAAACGCACGCTAATTATTATGTGACACGGAAATGATAATGTCATAGTTGAGGGAAGTAGAAATGTCATAGTAGGTTAAGATGTTAGTGTTAAGAAATTAAATCAACACTAACATATGCAATACTTCACTATGACCAAAAAAGAATTAAGTCGAAAC
>JAZDOL010000043.1:0-5654 GCA_043798775.1 bacterium
GAACGGAGCGACAACGAATGCGCTTCTTTAATGCAAAGGGCTAAAGATAAATTATTCAGCAGTTTTAATTGTCGTAAGCTTCAATTTCCGACGTTCTACACTAACTTCATTTCATGCTCATCTCTTGATTAGAAAATACTCCCTTGATTGTTAGCGCGTATTTGTCGATAAAATGTCGACTAAGCGACATTGACGAAAGGGAGCAAGAATGATATTATTTCCCTATGTGGCGATTGTTCATCCAAATAATTTCTGGGATCTTCGGATTCTTGGTGGCAAGTAAAATTGTTCATAATGTGGCGTTTACGGGGACAATTTTTTTCATTCCCAGTTCGGAAGCGGATGTCGACAATATCTTTAGGACCTTAATTTTTATCGGATTTTTTTGGGGGATTCTTAATTTTTTTGTAAAGCCAGTTTTAAAACTAATTACTCTTCCGTTACGAATTCTTACCCTTAACTTATTCAGCTTGGTAATTGCTATGGGGTTGGTGTGGGCTACCGATATTATTTCGCCGGAGCTCACGATTATCGGAATTATTCCTCTGTTTTTAACTACCTTAATCTTGTGGGGGATTAGCACTCTTTTAGGATGGTGGCTCCCTCAAAAATAGAACTGCGCGATTAATAGTCAACAATCACTAGGTCGTGGCAAACTGCCATTGTTTAGTTATTTGAAATAATACATCACAACATGAAAGCATACTTACCGTATATTCAATTAGTTATCAGTATTTTGATAATCATTTTCATCCTCTTACAGCAGGGGGGTTCCAGCTTGGGATCGGCATTCGGTCAAGAGGGAGGATTCTACGCAACTCGTCGTGGTATTCAAAAGAAGATATTTTGGGCGACAATTATTTTGGGCGTCTTATTTATTGCCACCGCGCTTCTCAATCTGCTCTTTTAATGAGATTAAATTTAGGAACAATAAAAGATATCTTCCTTCGCGCGCACGGTAAGACGTTCCCCCAAGGAATGCCTAGTTTTAGCCAATGGAGAATGCTCCCCTCGGTAATGAACAAAAAAGAAAGGCGACAATTTTTATTATTTGTCGGATGTTTTTTTACGGCAGGGATAATCCTTTGCGTTGGTTTTTATTTGCGTCACACAATTATCATTCCCAAATACGGAGGGGAGTATATCGAGGGCGTTGTCGGCCAACCCCGATATATTAATCCTATTTACGGAATAATTAATGATACCGACCGCGATCTCGTTCAACTTGTATTTTCCGGATTGATGACTTATGACGCAAATGGACAAATTATTCCTGATTTAGCAGAAAGTTACGAAATCTCCGATGACGGAACGATATATAATGTTCGTATGAAGGATAATCTATATTGGACGGACGATGTCAAACTCACCGCTGACGACGTAGTATATACGATCAATACAATTCAGGATCCGGAATACAAAAGCCCTCTTCGCGCTGGCTTAATCGGCGTTGAGGTAAAAAAAATATCAGAAAATGAAATACGCTTTGTGTTGAAAAACCCATACGCGTCATTTTTAGAGAATCTAACCGTAAAAATTCTCCCGCGTCACATTTGGGAAAGCATCACCCCGCAAAACTTCCCACTGTCTTCTTATAATCTATCGCCGATTGGCAGTGGTCCGTATCAACTAATTCGGGTTAATCGCGACAAAGACGACAAAATCCAGTCGTTAATGCTTATTGCCAATAAAAAATACCACCGAAAGAAACCATACATCGAGAAGTTGACGATTAAGTTTTTCGATAACGAAAACACCTTAATCGGCGCCGTCAAGAAGAATAGTGTTCAGGGATACTCTCTGCCATACCCCACAAAACAAGGTAATGAAAATAATTTCCAATCCTATAATTTGGCGATTCCCCGCTATTTTTCCCTATTTATGAATAGTTCAAAGATATTGGCCTTTAGCGATCTAAGTGTCCGCCAGGCCTTAAACTACGCGACCGATAAACAAGGAATCATTGATAGTGTTTTAGGTGGTAAGGGGCAACTTGTTGACTCGCCGATTATGCCGGAAATCTATGGATTTGCTCCCACTGTCCCTATTTATGGCTTTGATCAGGAAAAAGCTGGGGACATTCTCGAAAAGCAGGATATATTATGAACGAAAACGGTATTCGAGAAAAGGTTACCCAAACCGAAATATCTACAACAATAAAAAGCGAATTAAAGTTAGGGTCGCAGGGCGCAGAGGTAAGAAAACTACAGGAATGTTTATTACAGCCACTGGTTGGTGGCGATGAAGTATTCCCCAACGGTTCAGTGAGTGGTTTTTACGGCAGTGAAACAGAGGATGCGGTTATTCGTTTTCAAGAAAAATATGCCGCGGACATCCTTACTCCTCAAGGATTAAAAAGCGGAACGGGCACCGTTAGTAAATCAACAAGGGTAAGGTTAAATAGCTTATGTCCAACAATTCCCGCCAGGGTTTCGTCGCTTGCGTTTACGATAGTAACCGTTGACCAATCGTTACTCACCGAGGTGGCAAAAATTATTAAAAAACAATGGGAAGCAATCGGTATTAAGGTAGATATTAGGACTATTAATATTCAATCAATCGAGAGAGATGTTATTAAGCCACGCAATTACGAGGTCCTTTTGTTTGGTGAAGTTCTGGGAGCAATTCCTGACCCTTTTCCTTTTTGGCACTCCACACAGAAAAAAGATCCCGGGCTCAACTTGGCGATATATGATAATAAAAAAACAGATAAGATGCTGGAAGGGGCCCGTAGCGCCACCAATGGCGACCTAAGGCAACAACGACTAGAATCATTCCAGAACGCAATCTCTAATGACGCTCCGGCAGTTTTTCTTTATCGGCCGGACTATATCTACCAAATAAATCAAAAAGTCCAAGGAGTGGTTGAAGGACGAATTATCGTTGACCCATCGAAAAGGTTTCTTGGTATTGAAAATTGGTATATTAACACTCAACGAATATGGCGTTAAAGGTTAAGCCAACAATTCGCTACCTTAAAGACCTTAAAGATGTAATTTACGATCAAAAGTGGCATAAAGAGACCCGTAATTTTCCGGTTTACTATATGTATCGCGGAATCAAAAAACGCGGGGGGTGGCGATACGACATCACGATTATCCCTCCGAATATGCTAGGAGAAGAATATACAAAAACCCAAGGACATCGACATATTGGCGCTTACAACGAAGCATATTCGGTGTTAAGTGGGAAGGCAATATTTTTTCTGCAAAAAATAGTAAAAGGGAAGGTCTTTGATGCCTATGTCGTCGAGGCGAAAAAGGGAGAGGGCGTTGTTATTCCTTCTAACTATGGACACATCACGATTAATCCGGCGAATTATCCTCTTAAATTAGCGAACTGGATTAAAGATAAATCACGAAGCAGTTACGAATTTATTGGAAAAAAAAGAGGGGGGTGTTACTATTACCTAGAATCTGGCTGGATGAAAAATAAACATTACGGTCAAACCCCCTCTTTAAGATTTGAGAAACCAATAAAGAAAATCCCTTTAAGTTTTTTCTCGTAACTTTTTAGTTTGCCGGGGTGATGAAACTGGTAAACATGCACGGTTCAGGGCCGTGTGCCTAAAAGCTTGCGGGTTCGACTCCCGCCCCCGGCACCAAAATACCCCCGACCCCCTCACTACAGACCTTCGGTCTTTAGCGCTCGCTTCGCTCACTGTTTTTCCACCACGGGGGTATTTTACGGAAAGATAAGCTTTCCGAACTCGCTCTGCTTAGTTTATCCTGAGTTATATCGAAAGACTCAGGGCAAGCCCTTGATTCGACTCGCCTCGCTCGCTCAGGGCTACAGGTTTCTAGCGCTTAAGCGGAGCTTATCCTGAGTGGATTCGACAAAGCTCACCATTATAATCGTACGAAGGGCTCGCTGTTTTCCATCCTTCGCCCCGCTAAGCGAAGCTACGGAGTGGCGCAGTCCACCACGGGGGCATTTTCAGAGAAGCTAAGCTTCTCTGGAATCCCAAATTACAAAATACTCACACTCACACAAGATCCAGGGGGCATTTTCCGAAAACTGATGTTTTCTGAACTTGATGAGGGGGATGAGCAGTTTATGGTGAACGTAGTCGAACTATTACGCGACACCACTATAACCACAAATTTCACACTCAATCAAGATCAACCGACACATTTTTCCATTATCATTTTCTTCCATCGAAAGGTGGATTAGAAAAGTAAAGAATAATTTGCTTCCAAATTATAAATTACCCACGCTAACACAAGTTAATAGTTAGCAGTTGGTAATTATGGTAAGGGTTGGTTAGTTGCGCAGACGCATCAGATATCTCTAATAATTGTAAAGAAAATTTAGAAAATAAAACTATGACCAACGAAATAATACCGTCCGCTCCCCACAAAGATTTTGAGGGCATTAAAAAAATTGACGAAAATGGAATTGAGTATTGGGAAGCCCGCGAATTATTGCCCCTTTTGGGCTACGAGAGTTGGCAGAAAGCAGAAGAGGTTATCGGAAGAGCGGCGCGCGCCTGTATAAATAGCGGTCAGGATGTGGATAACCATTTTAATCGTATGGTTAAAATGGTTAAGATTGGTTCAAACGCAGTAAGAGAAATAAGGGATTATAAATTAGATAGATACGCTTGTTATTTGATAGCCCAAAATGGAGACCCAAACAAGTCGGAAATAGCAACGGCGCAAACTTATTTTGCAATACAGACAAGAAAACAAGAAATTTTTGAACAACTGCCAGATACGACAAAGCGATTATTTATTCGTAATGAAGTTATAGATCGCAACAAAAAACTTTTTAAAACCGCCAAGCAATCAGGTGTTTCCAAGTTTGGATTGTTCAATAATGCCGGCTATCAAGGACTTTATGGCTTATCTTTATCAGATGTGGAAAGGAAGAAAGGCGTTAAAAGGGGTGAACTATTAGATAGAGCTGGTTCTACCGAATTAGCCGCCAATCTTTTTCGTATCACCCAAACGGACGAGAAGCTTAAAAAAGACAAAACTAAAGACGAGCGCGTTGCTACGAATACGCATTTTATGGTTGGCGGTAAGGTTCGCCAAACGATAAAGGAGATCGGCGGTGAATTGCCAGAAAATTTGCCTACCGAAAAACATATCAGAGAGGTAAAAAGGGAATTGAAGCATTTGGGAAAAGCAGAACTAAAAAAACTTAAAAAATCGGAGTAATTTAATAAAATGATTAGCATCAAACCAATATGAAAACCATGCGATTTAAAAAAACAAACAGCGCGCGAGGTTTTCGCGATGTTCGCGATAATCAGCGCAATCAAACTGGCGAAGAGGGATTAACCCATCGCCCAAGAGTTGACCCTAAAAACGAACAATCGTCTTTAGGCATCCGCAAGAAAAAAGAAACCCTTCCAAGTAAAGACCATTTAAGGATAATTCCCCTTGGTGGCTTAGGAGAAGTGGGTCGGAATATGACCCTTATCGAATGGCAGGGTAAAATTCTGATTATCGATATGGGACTGCGGTTTCCCGAAGATGATATGCCCGGGATCGATTTTATCATTCCCAATATCAATTACTTAAGTGGTAAAGAAAAAGATATTGTCGGTTTGGTGTTTACTCATGGCCATTACGATCACATCGGCGCCGTACCCTATATCATCGATAAACTCGGTAATAATTTCCCCATTTACGCCTCCGACCTTACTA
>JAZDOL010000044.1:0-19348 GCA_043798775.1 bacterium
GAACGGAGCGACAACGAATGCGCTTCTTTAATGCAAAGGGCTAAAGATAAATTATTCAGCAGTTTTAATTGTCGTAAGCTTCAATTTCCGACGTTCTACACTAACTTCATTTCATGCTCATCTCTTGATTAGAAAATACTCACATACCGTTGTGTAATATAAATAATTGACAATTATTTCTAATGATGTAGCATAAATTTATTCGCAGACAGCAGGCCCTTCGACTCGCTTCGCTTGTTTATCCGGAATCATATTGAAGGACTCAGGGGGTAACGAGTATAGGTTGTCGGACATAAGACCTGCCGACCTCGCCGAGCGAGGCCAGTCCGCCGTGGGTGGACAGGGAATAGTTAGTAGTGTCGACCTATTCTTTTTAATATTCTGCGTAAGCAGATTTTTTTGTTAAAGAAGTCAATAAATATGCCGTTAACAAAAGACCAGAAAAAGGGGATCATCAATGAATTATCGGAAAGCTTTGCCAAGCAAAAAGCAATGGTTTTTATTGATATATTCGGGCTTAAAAATAAGGATTTGTTAAATCTGCGCAGCCGTTTGAGAAAAGTTGGAGCGAAGCTAACGGTCGCCAAAAAGACTCTTGCAGGGTTAGCTTCAAAAGAAAAGGGGATTGATATTGATTTTCGGAAAATAACCGGAGAGGCAGCGATTGTTTTCGGTTTTGACGACGAGGTGGCGCCGATGAAAGCGGTATTTGACTTTGTAAAGCTTAATCCAAAAACGGTAATCTTGGGCGGATATTCCGGCGATCAGTTGGTCGATTCAAAAACTGTCAATATTTTGGCGCAAATTCCTCCGAAACCGATATTATTAAGCCGGTTATTGGGGAGTATGAAAGCGCCGGTTAGCGGGTTTTACAACGTGTTATCCGGTAATTTGCGCAATTTAGTGGTTGTCTTGGGAGAGATAAACAAAGCAAAGAGTTAATTATAGTATTTTTTTAAGGTGTTTCGCTCAGCGGGGCATTAAACCCCGCCGAGCAACCAAAGGAGTAACCTCCTTTGGAATCCTCATTATTTAGTTTCTCGCAGCTTGCTGCGAGGTATACTAAATAATTAATTATTAATTAATGATCATTAAAAATATGGCAGACGAAGAAAAAATGGAAGTTCCCGAAAAGTTTAAAAAACTTGTCGAGGAAATCGAAAAAATGTCAGTTCTGGACTTATCCGAGCTGGTAAAGATATTGGAGAATAAATTTGGCGTTTCCAGTCAAGCGGCCGTTACTGTAGTGGCTCCGGTGGCGGGGGGAGAAGCGACGCCAGCAGCGGAAGAGAAGTCAGTATTTAATATTGAATTAGAAACCGTTGGCGATAAGAAAATCGAGGTGATTAAGGTTGTAAGGGACTTAACTGGCAAGGGATTGAAAGAGGCAATGGATATGGTAAACGCGGCAGTTACCGAACCACAAATGATAAAAGAAGGAGTAAAGAAAGAGGAAGCCGAAGATATCAAGAAAAAGTTTGAAGCGGCGGGAGCAAAAGTAGAACTTAAGTAGTTCTAATAGTTCAGCATCATATTGATCTGATAAATTGTTAAGCCGTTCAGAACATACGCCGTTTGGCCATTTGTAGATATCGCGACATCCTTTAGGTTGTCGAATGCCAAAGATTCGTATTGTTTCACCGTATATCCAAAAGAGTCGATTATAATTAATCTTTTTTGTATCGGTTCGATTATGAAAAGGTAGGGATACCCACCAACAGAAACCGCCCGATAAAGTTTTTTGGGCAGGGGATAGGTGTCAGGACTGAATGCGCTTAACTTGATACCGGCGCGATATACGGAAATGATATTTTCCGAATTAATCAGCCAAGCGTCACCGTTAACCGACAAAAAACCCGTTCCCGGATATTCTTGGGACGGGTTTTTTGTTTTTGCCCAGATTTCCGAATTACTCCAGAGATTAAAGCCCTGATAGGGATATTTGATAATTAGGCTACGAACTCTATCAAGAAAATACAAATTACCGTTAAACGAAGAGATGCTATCAAGATCATAGTTGTCATTTATGCTGATTTCCTCTGCGGTTGAAATGCCAAGAGTAATTGGTGTTAATTGATTATCGTCAACCAACCAAAGTTGGTTAGGTTTTACAAAAAAACCCGCTTTTTGAAAAATATTTGTTGCCGATGATATCTGCCATGGTTTCGCGGATATGATAATTGGTTCGGAAGTTTTCTTGTCTTTTATATCAAGCGGATAAATTTTTGGCGATAGCGGGCTATAAGCATAAATAATATTGCCGGCGAGAATTATCTTTTGCGGAATGAAATCATCTGTTGGAAATTTATAAAACACAGACGGCTGATCGATATTTTCCAAATTGTATAAAGTTTTTAAACGGCTATCAATTTGCGAAATAAGCGACTTACCTTGGTCTGTGTTTGACCATATACTTACTTTGATATTCTTGGTATCTATCATTGCTTGCTTTAAAACAGAAATAGCTTCTGCCTTTTTTCCCTTATTTATCAATCCATCAGCATCGAATATCTGTCTTTCTATCGCTATTCTTGTCGGATGTTGGCTGCTATTGCCAGTGTCCGATGTCAATCGAAATACCACAAAACCAAAAACAAGCGTCATAAAAAGCGATACAATCAGATAACGATTGGCTCCTATCTGCAAAATCCGACTTTTTTCCGTAACCGTTCTATCAATTATCGCGAATATCCGCCGAATAATTTCTTTAATTCTCACGGCTCTTAAGGTGCCAATCGGCAAAGAGAGCGTCTTTTTGTTACTAAAGATACTGGCTAATCGATTATTTGCTGATTTAACCGGAATGGGTAGGGCATGATTATTTTCTGATAAATTATTTTCCAGATCTTTCGCGGTCTTTGGCGATATTTTCGTCAACAAACCACGATAAATATTTAATATTCTGGACCTAATAACCGTAGTCCATTTTACTAATATTGGGAAAATCAAGGTGATTTTTAAAGACACAAAGGCGACAACAATGGACAGCTGTTTTTTTAAAAAATAATACGCTGTTATTATTCCTTGTTTAATGAGGCGGGAGATAATTACTAAAAAATGTTTCACTCGGCGATAAGTAAATGCCAGCATCTTCAATGAAAACCAATCGCTGGATTTCTCAACCCTAAATACCTGTGGTTCGTTATCTGTAATAGTATCGGAAATTTCAATTACCAAACAAGACCCGGAAATTCCAGGATTTGCGCTCTCGATACGATCAAACCTTTCTTTGAGTTGCTTCGCATCAACGCGCGTTGATTGGGAAATTATTTCTATTAAATTATTTTCTTTAATTTTTGGTTTACCCCTTACCGCCCTGGACGGTATCTTCTCTCCCGAATACTCCAGAATAGTATTTGCTCCTTTGGTCATTATTAAAAGGCGGTCGCTGTCTTCCATATTGCCATAAATAATATCGTTAAAGGATTTTGTCTGGCGAATTGCCGATTTCTCTTTAATATCGCCAATGGCGGTTATTATCTTATCTCTTAAAAGAATGCCCCGAATATTGCCTATCTTCGCATAGTAAAAAGATGAGTCCTTAACCGCCACGACAGCGCAACTCAAATTGCCTAACCAGCTGACATTGTCATCCTTAAGCTCTCTGAATAGAAAATTATTAGCGGCTTTTAGGCATACCTCATATGATATATCAACTGACTTTAGTGGTGAACCGTAATAACTCTGTTTTATTGTTAATGCCAAGTCCTCTAATAAGCGCGTATTTTTTGGTGATAGGTTAACAATCTCGCCAACGATGAATATTCCCCCGACGCGTTTTTCGTATATATTTTTTGGCGAAAAACAAAAACATCGGGATACCTTATTGGGAGGCCGATTACTGCTTATTTGCTTTGGCTGATTAAAGTGGAATTCAAGAATCCGCATATTCTGTCGGTAAGTTGTTTCCTTGGGTGTGTTATTTTAAACGATTAATCCATTTTATCCGTTTATTGTAATCAGGGCAAATGCGTATAATGCCAGATAGTGGAAAAAATAACCAATATTTGATATGCTATCAATATGACGGCAGACAACATAAGCGACAAAGCAGAAGTGTCAAAAACGCAAAAAACAAAGGTTGCGGAGGCGATTTCGGTTGCGGCGCATCAGTTGAAAACGCCGATATCGATAATCAAAGGATATCTGGAAGAATTGTTGTCGTCGGACTTGGGGGTGGTAAACGATAGACAAAGAGAATATCTGGAAGACGCCCTCACGAACGTAAAAAGAATGTCTCTTTTGGTTAATCATGTACTGGAAATTTCAAGAATCGACGAAGGTCGGTACCAGCTGTTTGTTGAGAAGTTTGCTCTTGAAAAACTAACCAAAGATGTCATTGATACTTTTGGCGGATGGGCAAAAGCGTCAAATGTAAATATTATATATCAATCGGAAGAAAACTTACCGTTGGTCTCATCCGATCCGTTTAAAATTAGGCAGGTTATCGAGAATGTTATATCTAATGCTTTAAAATACAAAGGCCCCGGATTGGGGATCGTAACGATTGCTGTTAAAAAAGGCGATAACGAAGTGGTGTTCTCTTGTTGTGATAACGGAATCGGGCTGGCTCCAGAAGACCGAGATAGAATGTTTACCAAGTTTTATCGATCAGAAAAAGCCGTTGAACTTGACCCTTCGGGCACAGGATTAGGATTGGTTATCAATAAGGCAATTATTAATCTCTCCGGCGGGAAGATCTGGTTCGAGGAGAATCTTGACCGGGGCATTACTTTTTATTTTTCACTGCCAATTAAATATGACTGAAAATATCAAAAAAATATTAATGATCGAAGACGACATCTTTTTAAGAAAAATTTATCGCGATAAGCTTCAGCGTTCAGGGTTCGAGTTTGTTGAAGCGATAAATGGCGAGGAGGGATTGAATAAGGTGGTATCGGAAAAACCCGATCTCGTGCTTCTGGATATTATTTTGCCAAAGAAAAACGGCTTCGATGTGTTAAGAGAAATAAAAGACAATAAAGAAACAATGGGAACGGCGGTGGTAATCTTGTCGAATTTGGGGCAGGAGGTGGATATAAAGAGGGGAATGGCTTTGGGAGCAAATGATTATTTCGTAAAAACCGAGGTTACTCTTGAGGAAGTTGTTGTCCGCATAAAAGAATGGCTCAAGTAGGGGCGCTTCGGGTAAGCATTGCCACGGCAAGAACTAAATTATCAACAATGAAGTTTAAAAGTACCGATAGTTCAAATCCCAGCGTGATTTGACTATCTATATTCTCGTTCCTCCAGTCACCCGTAGGGTGACACCATGCTGGCGGAACTGCGAGGTGATCCTTAAAACGCTTACCCTCGCTTAAGAGACAGAACGAGATTGATGATTGATGATTGATGATTGATAAATCTAATTCATAGCCCCCAAACCCATTAGTCATTAACTCCTAAACCCCTAAACTCCTCAACTTATCACCTACGGTCGCATGGCTCAGTGGTAGAGCATTCGGTTCACATCCGAAAGGTCGAAGGTTCGATCCCTTCTGCGACCACGAATTTAGTTAATGAGTAAGCGAGTTAAGGAGTTAATGGGTAATGATAATTATCTCTATGCCCGAAAAGGAAACTACATCATACGAAAATGAGTCGGTAAATGATCTGATTGTCTTCGGAATTTATACTGTTTTAAAAAGCGGTAATGGTTGTTTTTTTGAGCGCCTTGTTAAAGAATGCTTTGCTCTATTTCCTGGAGCTTTTTGTTTAAATTATTATCCCGATTGGCCGGATAGCCGTAAGTTAGATCGGCCGTTAAGGTGGTTAAGAAAAGAAAAAATAGTTATCGGCGACCCCAAAACATCTTTTACATTAACTAAAGTGGGCAAAGAAAGAGCGATTATTATCGAAAAACGGTTACGACAAAAAAAGTTAAATTTGTTCTGATTACAATATTAATTGCGAATCTATGAAAACGAATAAACCAACTACAGGGAAAAGAGTGGTGCTTGCCATTGGCGGGTCGATTGTTTTCCCTAACGAGATCGATGTTGTGTTTTTGAAGAAATTTGTTGCCTATATAAAAAAACAGGTAAAGAAGGGCTGCCGATTTGTTTTTGTAGTCGGCGGAGGAAGGGTGTGCCGAAAATATCAAAAAGCGGGAGGGGAGATTGTTAAACTGAAGGCCATAGAAAAAGATATGATTGGGATTGCTGTCACGAGAATGAATGCTTATTTCATAAAAACACTTTTTGGAAGCATAGCAGAAACGGATGTGTTTGATTCTCGCCATAAATTTAACGGTTTTAAAAAGAAGCCGATTATTATTGCCTGCGGGTGGGAACCGGGCGGATCTACCGATCTTGATGCCGTGCTCGTAACCGTTGATTTTGGCCTGAAAGAAACAATTATTATGGGCAATACCCCTTATGTTTATACAGCCGACCCTCAAATTGATAAAAACGCAAAACCCCTTACAAATCTAACATGGAAAGAATACTTTAATTTAATTCCCAAAAAATGGACGCCGGGAATGCATTCGCCGGTAGATCCGGTGGCATCGAAAATCGCGAGAGATAGTAAATTAAAAGTAATTGTTACCGATGGTGATTTCTCCAACTTAACGAAAATACTAGAAGGCAAGAAATATCGGGGAACAATAATTAGCGATAACTGATACTAACGATAATTAAGGTAAAAGCATACCCAAAATCATCACGGGAAAAGGTGGAAGTTATCGGTGAAAATAATTATATAATCCGCATCAAAGAACCGCCAGCGAGGGGCCTATCGAACAAACGAATCTTGTTATTACTATCTTCCCACCTAAATATCCCGATAGAAAAGATACGGATGATCTCCGGAGCTAAAACGCGTCGTAAAACATTTCAAATAGATGGATTATAATTGTATTACCAATGCCATTAGGGGTGGCGGTATCTCGGCATACCGCCTGAAACAAGTCAAAAAGGCGGTTTTTGTCGCTCTGGTTAGCGAGTGGCGAGAGGTATTGGTTTTGCCCGCATCGTTAAGAGAATCGTTGAACAGCAATTGTCCGCTATCTGTTGCCGGCAAAATACGCGCCTCCAAGGAAACGGCATCGGTAAAAGCAATAATTGAGCTGGGAGATGGTTTAGAAATCGAATCCGTCCTGATGCGCCATAATAATAACCGCAACACGGTATGCGTTTCTTCGCAGGTGGGATGTCCTTTGGGATGCCTGTTCTGCGCCACTGGAAAAATGGGATTTAAGAGGAATCTTACCAGTTCGGAAATTATCGAACAGGTGATATTTTTTGCCCGTTTATTAAAAGAGGAGCAAGTGAAGGTAACGAATATTGTTTTTATGGGAATGGGGGAGCCATTCTTAAATTATCAGGAAGTGATTACGGCAATCGATGTGTTAAACGACAAGGATGGGTTTAATTTGGGAATTCGCCATTTCTCAATATCAACCGCCGGAATCATCGAAGGAATCAATAAACTAAAGGAAGAAGGAAGGAGTATTAACTTGGCGATATCTCTTCACAATGCCGACGATAAATTAAGGCAAAAAATGATGCCGGTCGCTGTAAGGTATCCGCTAAATGAATTGCTAAAAAGTATCGACGAATATATAAAACATACCGGACGAAAAGTAATGTTTGAATATCTGATGATTAAGGGAGTTAATGATTCGCTTCAAGATGCCGACAAATTGGCATCAATTATGAAAAAACCGTTATATATGGTGAACCTTATTCGTTACAATCCCACCGGCGACTTTGAGCCTTCTAAGCCGGAAGTAATCACCGCATTCAGGCAAAGATTAATCGACAAGGGGATCAGCGTAACCCAGCGCTATCATTTCGGCGGCGATATCAATGCCGCCTGCGGGCAATTAATTATTTAGTATACTCCACGGCTTGCCGTGGGGAACTAAATAATGAGGATTCCAAAGGAGGTTACTCCTTTGGTCGTCTCGCTTAGCGAGACGAAATACCTTTAAAAAATATTATAATTTACATATTCAAAACGAAAGTTATAAGAATATGATTACCATTGATGATTTCAAAAAAATAGAACTAAAAGTGGCGAAAAGAGCGAGCGATTCCCGGCGTGAGTCCTTCGATACAACTCAGGATAAACTGAGCGACCCAGAAACCATATTGCCGAGCACTTGCCTCCCTTTGAATATGTGAATAAAGCTGGACAAATATACACTATCATGAAACCAAAAGAAGTATCTCCGCATAAATTATCAATGTTTAAGCATTGCCCGAAGCAATACTATTTTGAATATCTTGATCCGGAAATGGCAAAAATCAAGAAATTGATTAAAAAAAAGCGGCCAGCTCTGGAAATGGGTAATTTTATTCACGATACCCTGACCCTGTTTTTTAAAGAACCGCCAGAAAACCGCAACTGGAAAAAAATGGTGTCTATTCTAAAAGAGCAATGGAAAGGGCCAAGGGGAAAGTCGTTTGGGTTTAAAGACATTGAGGAAGAACGTGATTATTACGAACAATCGTTGAAAATGCTTTCTTGGTTTATAAAAAATGAAAATATCAATCCCAGCATCTTTTCTTTGCCATTTTCTCCGCCGGGAAAGTCGTTTGATGATTATATTAAAATAGCTTTTTCTGACGATCTTGAATTGGGAGGAAAAATTGATCGCTTAGATATGGCGCCGGACGGCACCCTGGAAGTTATTGATTATAAAACCGGCAAACCAGAAAAGAATTTCTTACAATTATTAACTTATGTTTTTTTGGCGGAAAAGATATACGGCAAGCCGGTGTCAAAAGCGGAAAATATATACTTAAAATCGATGAGTCATGATGCCATAGCTCCCACCGATGATTTAAAACAACAAGCGCGTTTGGAAATTCTTGATATCGTTGATAAAATTGGTCTGGAAAAAGGATGGGCGCCATTCGTATCTAAGCTGTGTTTGTATTGCGACTATCTTGATTATTGTCCGGCGAAGCCGGAGGTTACGAAACTTTACGGAGAGCAGATTAATGAACCGGATAAAGATAATACCCTGGGCATCTGATACATTTGATACTTGTTATCGTCGCGGTTACCCTTTGATAGAACCGACAATCTTGATATAATATTCTATCAACCAATCGTACGGTTAAACATTGCTGACTTTCTAAAAATAGTTTATTTATGTTGGACATTCGTCGAAGTTACCTGCAAATTGCTTTTAACCGTTCCCTTAGCGAAGTGGCAAGAATGGTTTCCCTTCTTCCGAAATCGGATCGAATTTTAGTTGAAGCGGGAACGCCATTTATTAAACAATACGGAAAGGAGGGGATTCGCTCTTTAAAAAATTGGTGGGGCGGCTATATTGTTGCCGACTTAAAGTGTATGGATCGAGGATCAGAGGAGGCGCGAATGGCATCTTCAGCCGGCGCTTCAGCGGCAACATGTTTGGGATTGGCGCCAACGGCAACAATTGATTTTTTTATTGATGAGTGTAAAAAGAACAAAATCGATTCGATGGTTGATATGATGAACGTCCGTTTTCCATTTGAGGTTTTGCAAAAGCTTAAAAAACTGCCAAGTATCGTTATTCTCCATCGTGGGGTTGATGAGGGCGAGAATCGGGAAAAGGAAATTCCTCTTTATGATATCCATCGGATCAGAAGCGCGTATAACGTATTAATTTCCGTAGCCGGAGGGGAAACATATCGCGAAGTGCGACGGGAAATTTTTAATGACTGCAATATTGCTGTTGTGTGGCGCGCTTTTTACGATGAACCCGAGAAAACCGCGCAATTAGCGGAACAATTTATTAGAGAATTACGGTAATATGACAGCTACTAGTATATTTATTATTTTCTGGGTGGCGCTCCTTTTGTTCAATTTTATGAATGCCATTAGGCGTGTTGCGAAGAAAAGCATACAAAACAAAGGATTGATGTTTAAGGTAAAACCCGTGTCTGATAATCGTGGCATAAACATTATCTGTGGAAATCTTGAAGAGCAAATGACGAAAAAAATCAATGAACTCATCGGCGAAAACTCAGAAGCGTTGAAAGTATTAATTAATTCATCTGCTACGGCTTCGGCAACAGGAATCGCCACCACTATGGGAGATAGAAAAATCGTTGCCACTAAAATCAATCAAGGGGGAAGTGCCATGGAAGTTAGAAGAAAAACGGTACGAGAGCGGGTAGTGTTGGGGACTAAAAAAAGCTCACTGCTTGATAAAAGAAAAAAATACGTTCAAATCGCTTTAAATGGCAGCGCCAATGAGGCCTTGAAAATCATATCAATACTTCCTTCTGATTTGGATCGGATATTAATCGAAGCCGGTACGCCACTTATTAAATCAGCGGGGATAGGAATTATTACCGATATTAAAAACCATTTACTTTTACAAAGTAACATTGGCGGATTTCGTCATAAGCCATACATCGTTGCTGATATGAAGGTTAGCGATCTTGCCGACCGCGAAGTGGTAATGGCCCGTCGCGCCGGCGCGTCGGCAATCACTTGCTTGGGAGTGAGCCCTATCGAAACAATAAATAATTTTATTGCTTCATGTCGAAAAAATAAGTTGGACTCGATGATTGATATGATGAATGTTGATAATCCGATATTAGTCCTCAAACAATTAGAAGAACAGCCGGATGTGGTTATTGTTCACCGCGGGGTAGACGAAACGGATATTGATAAGCAAAAAATGATCCCTTATTATCAAATTAATCAAATTAAAGGAAATTCAGAATCAATGGTAGCGGTTGCCGGCGGGGATACAATTCAAGAAATACGAAGCGCCATCTTTAATAATGCCGACATTGTTGTTCTTTGGAAGGCGTTCGTTAATCCTACTAAAGAAACCGTCGATATTATTAAAGAATTCTTAAAAGAGATCAGGTAGGATAATCGATAAAGAAAACAAAAAAAAGACCCTTACGGGTCTTTTTTTTGTTTCGCTTCCTCTCCTCATTGTTCTCTCTTAACCGTTGCCAGTGCCTGTAGTCCTTCCATTAATTCTATCGGCAAGGCGAATACCGTCATTTTTGACGGGTCAGGTTGCAATTTTTCAATCGTTTGCAGGGTTCTTAAAGATATCCCTCCGGGAACATTTTTCAGGATCTCCGCCGCTTTGGCAATATTTTCCGCCGCTTGCGCCTCTCCTTGGGCTTTGATAACAATTGCCCGCCGTTCTCTTTCGGATTCCGCCTGTTTAGCCATTGCTCTCTTCATATCTGCCGGAATCTCGATATCTTGAATCTTGATCGCCGATACGTCAATACCCCATTCGGCAACCGCCTTGTCGATGATTATTTTTATTTCCGTAGCAATTTTTTCCCGCGCCCCCAGAAGTTCATCCAATTCAACGCCGCCGATAACATCTCTTAAGGCCGCCATCGCATATTGGGAAATAGCATACGAATAATTCTGGACTTTTAGTGTTGCGTCCTCGGCGGAAACGACATTGAAATATACAACGGCATTAATCCCGACGGGAACATTGTCTTTAGTTATTGCCTCTTGCTGGGGAATATCGCGGGTGGTAATCCGAATATCCACCATATACATTTTTTGGATCCCCGGGAAAATCCAAATTAGTCCCGGAGTGCGGGTTGAGGAATATTTCCCCAACGTAAGAACAACTCCGCGTTCGTATTGGTTTACTACCCGTAATCCGCTAAGAACGAGAAGAGCTACGATAATTAGAAGTGGAATCATATTGTTTATTTTAGACCTTTAATTATTTAAGTAATTACGATACAATCATATAATATTACATCCGAATATCTTTATCAAGTTAATAAAAAACTATTATGGGAGAATCATTCGATATTAATAAGATTAATGAATTAGTCAATCTTCCGTCTTGGATTTTGGCGTGCGGGACAGAGGGGAGATAAAATATGGTTCGTTGTTCTTCTGGTCGTGAACACAATGGGAATCTTGGAAATTGTTTATTATTTTCTGGTCTCTGGAAATAATAAAAACAATGCAATACAAACTAGCAGTGAAGGAATAGGACAATCGCCCCAAAGAGGATTGTAATCGTATTAACAATAATGTACATCTATTTTCCATAATAAAACGAAGGGCGACAGCGAATGTCGTCCTTTCATTTATCCTTACTTTTACTTTTATCTCTGACTTTGTTATTATGTGGACACAAGCCGTAAACTCGGCGGTTTGGTGTTTGTCCGCTTTTTAAGATGAGGTAGGATTTTACGTTCAACCTTTTTTATAGAAAGAGTTTCTAAAAAGATTAAGTTAGCGGACACCCACCGTAGTTCCGCGTAGTGGAGCGAAGGTGGGTTACATAATTAGTCTGATAATTAAGCAGAGATTAGCTCCTACAAAAAAAAGCGATCGCCACTTTTTTGTAAGAGTTTGGGGATAACTATTTTAGGATTATATTGCACGAGGACAGAGCTCGCGCAGTCAACAAGTATGTATCGATAACTGTTCTCGATACATTAAACATATTGAAATGGGCATATTCAAGTTAAAATCGGATTTCAAACCGGCCGGCGATCAGCCGGAAGCAATCAAGAAGCTGGTAAAAGGAATAAAGAATGGCGATCGCTTCCAAACGCTTTTGGGGGTTACCGGATCGGGAAAAACATTTACGATGGCTAACGTCATAAGTAATTTCGATAAACCAATTCTTGTGATTTCTCCCAATAAGGCATTGGCAGCGCAATTATACCGAGAGTACAAAAACTTTTTTCCGGGAAATTCGGTAAATTATTTCGTTTCATATTACGACTATTATCAGCCGGAAGCGTATATTCCCACCACCGACACATATATCGAGAAAGAGGCGATGATTAATCAGGAAATCGACCGTTTACGGCACAAAGCGACAAGCGCGCTGGTGTCTCGACGGGATGTCATTACCGTTGCTTCGGTTTCATGTATTTATAATTTAGGAGTGCCAACGTCATACACGAAATCGGCAATCTTTTTAGAGGAAGGAAAGCCCGTGAGTCGTGGCGATTTACTAAGACAGTTGGTAAAGATTCAATATGAAAGAACGAATAGTGTTTTAAAAAGAGGGTTTTTCCGGTTGCGGGGCGATGTGTTCGAAATTATGCCGGCAGCCAGCGATACGGTGTTAAGGATCGAACTAAAAAATCAATTAGTTGACGGGTTAAGTATTGTTGACGCTTTAACTCACCACAGGATAGAGGAATTAAAAGAGGCGGTAATTTTTTCTTCAAAACACTTTGTATCTTCTGAACCGCAAAGAGATGCGGCGATAAAAGAAATCAGAAAAGAATTAAAAGAACGCCTGGAGTATTTTGAGAAGAACGGGTTTTATCTGGAAGCAGAACGACTGAAACGAAGAACGCTATTTGATCTGGAGATGTTAAAGACAATTGGCTATTGCCACGGAATAGAGAATTACTCCCGACACTTAACGGGAAAATTATCGGGCGAGGCGCCGGATAGTTTATTGTCGTATTTTCCAAAGAAAAACGGCAAGCCGGATTTTATTACGATTATCGACGAATCCCATGTAGCTGTTCCGCAAATTGGAGGAATGTATGAAGGCGATCAGGCAAGAAAACAGATGTTGACGCAATACGGATGGCGTTTGCCGTCGGCGTTGGATAACCGGCCGTTGAAGTTTAAAGAGTTCGAGGAACGGGTTGGGCAAGTTATTTTTACTTCCGCTACTCCCGGGGTCTGGGAATTAAAAAATTCAACGGTGGTCGCAAAGCAGGTAATCAGACCAACGGGATTAATTGATCCGCCAATTGTGGTTCGTCCGGTATACGATGTTAAAAATAAAGTCAGCCAAATTGATGATTTAGAAAAAGAATTGAACGTTGTGGTAAAAAACGACGATCGGGCGATTATTAACGCCCTTACAAAAAAAATGGCAGAAGATCTTAGCGAGTTCTTGTTAAAAAAAGGATTTAAATGCCGGTGGATGCATTCCGATACGAAGACATTAGAAAGAGCGCAAATAATTACTGATTTTCGCAGGGGCGAGTTCAATGCGCTAATCGGGGTAAATCTGTTAAGAGAAGGACTGGACTTTCCCGAAGTAACATTAGTCGCTATTCTTGATAGTGACCGGGAAGGATTTTTGCGAAGCGAGACATCGTTAATTCAAACGATGGGGCGGGCAAGTAGAAATGTGGACGGGAAGGTGATTCTTTATGCCGATAATATTACCGGTTCAATGGCGCGGGCAATTGATATTGTTGAAAAAAGAAGAAAAGTCCAGCTGGCATACAACAAAAAACACAACATAAAGCCGGAAACAATCAGGAAGAATATAGAATCGCTAATAGATTTTAACTGAAGTTAAAATCAATTATTAGTTCTCAGTTCCCAGTTCTCATCCGCCAGCTGGCGGACCAGTTCTCAATGATACAAACTATTCTGTATTGTTTGAAAACTGATTAATTGATACTTCGACACTGCTCAGTATCATCTCATTCGAGTCTGACGACTCTCAGAGTCGGAATGACCTGAGTGATTAATCGAAGGATGAGAACTCAAACATTATGGACAGTAAAATCATTATCAAAGGGGCGCGGGTGCATAACCTAAAAAATGTGAATGCCGAGTTGCCAAAAGACAGTTTAATTGTATTTACCGGCGTATCCGGCAGTGGCAAGTCATCTTTGGCATTTGATACGATTTTTGCCGAAGGGCAAAGACGGTATATTGAGTCATTGTCGCCATACGCCCGCCAGTTCTTGGGGCAAATGGATCGCCCGGATGTCGATAAAATTATCGGTTTGTCTCCGGCAATTGCCATCGACCAAAGAGCGTTAAGCCACAATCCGCGCTCCATTGTCGGAACGCTAACAGAAATATACGATTACTTAAGGGTATTATATGCTCGGTTAGGGATTGTTTATTGTCCACTGTGCGGCACAAGGATTAAAAAATTGTCGGTCGAAGAGATGGTAGATATCGTTAAAGAAACGGCAAAAGAATCCAAAGTGGATAATGTTTTGATATTGTCTCCTGTGGTTAGGGGGAGAAAGGGGGAGTACTATCAATTACTATATGACTTTTTAGCGTTAGGATTTGATCAGGCGCGAGTTGACGGGAAATTAGTTTCTCTTCACGAACGGTTAGTTTTGTCGCGTTATAAAAGCCATAATATTGATATTGTGATTGATCGGATAATGGTTAAAGATGATAGCCGGCTTTTTGAAGCAGTAGAAAGCGCGATTCGCCATAGCCACGGGCTGGTTTCTGTCGTTTTGAACGAGGAAACAAAGCAGGAGGAGTTTTTATTATCGAGTTTGTGGACTTGTCCGAAAGATAATTTTGCCTTTCCCGAAGTTGAGCCACGGTTGTTTTCTTTTAATAGTCCCTATGGGGCCTGTGAAACATGCCACGGTTTGGGAAAGACCGATTTATTTCTAAATACTATTTGCCCCGATTGCCGGGGAAAGCGATTAAAAAAGGAAGCATTATCCGTTGAGGTAGGCAAGAAAAACATCCACGAAATAACAAGCCTGTCGATAAAAGACTGCTATCAGTTTTTTATCGAGTACGAAGAAAAACTCACCGAAAGAGAAAAAACAATATCTGCCGGCCTTAATAAAGAGATACTGAGCCGGTTAGACTTTTTGCTGGAGGTGGGGCTGGATTATCTTACCTTAAACCGCGAGGCGGAAACATTATCCGGCGGTGAGGCGCAAAGGATTCGCTTGGCGTCGCAAATAGGATCTCAATTATCGGGAACTCTTTATGTTCTCGACGAGCCGACAATCGGCCTCCACGAGCGCGACACAGAGCGACTAATCAACACCCTAAAGGCCTTAAAACAACAGAATAATACGATTATCGTTGTTGAACACGACGAGAAAACAATTATGGCTTCCGATTACTTGTTAGACCTGGGACCTTTGGCGGGAAGTCACGGTGGCGAGGTGGTTGCTCACGGGGCGATTAAGGATTTATTGAAAAATAATACTTTTCCGAGATCTCTAACATTAAAATACTTGCGTAAAGACAAAGAGATTCCCGTGCCGGAAGCACGGCGAAGCAAAGCGAATGAGGTGTTAAAAGTTATTGGCGCCAGAGCGAATAACCTGAAAAATATCGATGTTGAAATTCCCTTAAGAAAATTGATTGTTGTAACCGGGGTATCCGGTAGTGGCAAATCATCGCTTCTTTATGATGTGATTTATAAAAATTTGGTGAAAATAAAGTCGCATTTCGAAAAATCATTAGAAGATGTAACGAGAATAACGGGAACAGAATATTTGGATCGGATTATTGTTGTTAACCAGTCGCCAATCGGACGAACCCCAAGATCTAACCCGGCAACTTATACGGGAATATTCACCCCGATCCGCGATTTTTTCTCCATTCTTCCCGAATCAAAAGAGAAAGGATATCGCGTATCGCGTTTTTCGTTTAATGTTCCCGGCGGCCGATGCGAGGCCTGCGAGGGAGCCGGTTTTAATTTAATTGAAATGCATTTTCTTCCACCGGTATTGGTCCGGTGTGATGTTTGCCAAGGTCGGCGATTTAATCGTGAGACGCTACAAGTCCGCTACAAAGACAAAAATATCGCCGAAGTGCTGGATATGACAATCGATGAAGCGGTAGATTACTTTGAGGATAATTATCTGATTACGGAAAAATTAAAAGTCCTTCAGGAGGTTGGCCTGGGATATCTTAAGTTAGGGCAATCGGCAACAACTTTATCCGGCGGCGAAGCGCAACGGATTAAGCTGGCAAGAGAACTGACTCATCGGCTAGGCAAGCGGGCATTGTATCTGCTTGATGAACCGACCGTCGGCTTGCATTATTACGATATTGAAATGCTCTTAAAGGTTATCAATAAGCTGGTGGATAGGGGAAACACGGTAATTACGATTGAACACAATATGCATATCATCAAGTCCGCCGATTATATTATCGACCTTGGTCCGGAAGGCGGGGAAGGGGGCGGGAGAATCATCGCCCATGGCACTCCCGAAGAAATTGCCGCCGATAGGCGCTCGGTAACTGGCAAATATCTTAAAAAGTATTTAGGATAGAGGATAGTATCATAGAAAAAGATAATAATTATGCATAAAGGAGAAGAATCACCCATAGATAGATTGAATTTAGGACCGCTTTCACCAGGGCAGGCAGACCTGCTTTTAGATGATTTGCCGGAAGAAAGGGTAAAGATGACGGAGGATGAATTAAGGCGGAAAACGGAGGATTGGGAGCGATGGTCTTGCGATTTTAATAAAGCTTTCACGTTAGTTTTGGTAAGGGATAAATGGGGACAATACGCAATTTTACGAAGAGCGGATTCAGGCAAGGGCCCCCACTTAGACAGAACGATTAATTTGTATGGCGGCAAAATCGAGGCCGAAGACGAAACAATCCAGGCGGCAGCCAGAAGAGAACTTTTAGAGGAAACCGGGATGGAAACGATTTCGTTAAGGCCATTTGCGATTGTTTATATTAAGAAACAAGGTAATTGGCTTATTTATTTCGACGCGATGACCGATAATATTTACAATATGAGTCCAGCCGGTCGCGAAGGTTATGCAATAGCCGGACGGTTAAGCGACATTGGCATAATGGCGGCCTTGGAAGTTGGTTCAGGAAATTCTGGAATCACCACGGGGACGGTTAAGGCCTTAAATTTATGGAGTAATGGCTGGGAGACAATATGGTTTGGCGAACAAGAGGATGATTTAAGCGAATTGCGGATTGTAGAATTTCCCGATGCAGTTAAAGAAGAGCTTATGTCTAGGTTTTTAAATAATATTACTAACAAAACTCAGACAAAAACGGTTAAAAATATCGGGATCAATGACCATTTTTAACTAGATAGAATCAAAATCGGTTTTTTAATAGAAATACCAATGGTTATAAGGGCAGACATTAAAAATAAAATATTAGAGCAGGCTAAAAAATTGCCGTTATCACCAGGCATTTACCGCTTTCTCGACAAAGATAAAGAAATACTCTATATCGGCAGGGCCACCTTATTAAGACGACGGGTTTTAAGTTATTTTCAAAAACAACAGGAACCGCGGATCAAGGAAATGATTGCCATGGCAAAATCTATTACCTATAGAAAGACAGATAGTGTTCTTGAGGCGATTATTTTGGAAGCTAACGAAATTAAATCAAATTGGCCAAAATATAATGTTAAAGACCGCGATAATCGGTCTTTTATATATATTGTGTTTAAAGATATTGATTATCCTCGTCCATATCTGATTCGCGCTCACGAGCTGGAACCATTAAAGGCGGTGATAAACAAGAATAATATCTTTGGCCCATACCAAAGCCAAACATTAATCAACAATGCCTTAAAAATATTAAGAAGAATATTCCCGTATTCAACATGCCGGCCAAATATTGACAAGGCCTGTTTTGATTATCAAATTGGTTTATGCCCCGGGGCTTGTGTCGGCAAGATTTCAATTGAGGACTATCAGGAAAATATTCATAACCTTAAATTATTTCTTTCGGGGCATAAGGTTGCTCTTCTTAAAAAATTAAAAAAACAAAACCCGCTGCAATTTGCCGGTTTAAAGCACATTCAGGATGTCGCTCTGATATCTCAAGAAGAGGGGAATGGGATATACGCGGATAAAGTTAATCGGATTGAGGGTTATGACATATCTCATCTGGCCGGCCAGGAAACGTTCGGCGGGATGGTAACATTTATTAACGGCCTGCCCGATAAGAGCTATTATCGTTTGTTTAAAATTAAGGAGGCGCCAAAAAATGATGACTTAAGAGCGCTGGAAGAAATGATCATTCGCCGGTTTGGTCATCCGGAATGGCCGTTTCCCGACTTAATAATGATTGACGGCGGTCTCCCGCAAATCCGCTTTATAAAGAAAACGTTAAAAGATATCAGAATAAATATTCTTGTTGTTGGAATCTCCAAATATGGAAACGATAAGCTTGTATATCCGACTAGTACTAAACAATCAAGGAAGATTATTATTGAATCGATAAAACCGTTGCTTTTAAGGGTTCGCGATGAGGTTCATCGGTTCGCCATCAAAAACAGCCGTCGAAGACGGCAAGCTGACTAATTTTAAAAGTAAAAAATAAAACAGCTGGTGGTCACAGTTCAACCACCAGCCGCTCCCGGCTATTTGCCTAACCATTTCCCGCAACGCGGGCAGGTCAGGCTTTCACCGGAATCTGCTCCACAATCGGAGCAGACTCTGAGTATCCAGCGGGTGAACCGCTGGATCGCCATCTTTTTCATCTTTTCACCTCCTTTCAGGATTGTTTATAATGCTAAACAAAATGATTATTGTCAACACTATGGTTGTGTATGTCAACGGGAAATAGAAATGTCATACTTTCAAGGATTTAGAAATGTCATGTTTTTTCCGCCGAGTTCAAAATGAATCTTTGTCGCCAAGGATGGTTAGCCGGGGGAATATGCGCCGCCTTGCGGTTGGCGGGAATAACC
>JAZDOL010000066.1:0-3444 GCA_043798775.1 bacterium
GGCCCTCGCACTAAATGTATTTCTCGCGGGTTTAGATGTGGCGGGACTCATTATGCCTCAAACAGCGCTCTCCGGGGACGACATTAGAGCCATCGTGATCGCGGGCATTCCCGACGCAATTCGTCAATTTGGGGAGCCCGATGTCATGCAGGGTCAAGTAGACGGAATAGACGTATTACAATTTATTGTTCGAGCGGCAAATGGTATGCTTACAAAAAGTGCCGAGGTAGCGTCCAAGAAAACGGCCAAAAGCGAATCGGTCAAGAAATTATCCGGATTTATCGGAAGAGGTCTCGAGAGTGTTTCTGTGGCACTCTCTGTCGGTAGTGCTATCAGCAAGACTGGTAAAGTCGCGACTCGAGTGTACGATCTTCTTCGCGCAACTCCGATAGAGACAACATATATTATTCCGAACGCGACACGGGATTCATTGGTGGCGGCGAAGAAAACACAAGAGCAACAAGAAGACACAACCGCTCAACAGCAAATAACCACGCCAACCACAAATCCGCCACTTACTTCAGAAAAATTGGTTCGCGTTTTTGGGGATATTTGGGTGCATAATAATGAAGAGGGCACCCCTCCGCTTGGAGTCATTATCGGAGTCGCAGATACCGATACTAGTCCAAAGGCATGGAGATCAGACAGTGATAATCCTGATCTGCGGAGAGGTGATCGTGCCAAATATCTTTCTGAACGCACTAGGATAGGAGATCCTTTAGAGAAATTCCCTCAATCCACACGAGCCATTGAGGTTGAGCTACCTAGCGGTAAAAGAGGATGGATAGTAGCGGAGTGGTCGTATAAAGGAAATCCAATTGTGCTTGCGGAAATTATCTCCCCTGACGATTCAACCAAGCTAACAATTCCGGAACCTATTTTCGCGGATATGGAAGGAAAGTGGAATGGCACTTGGGTCGATGGAAAAACTGCAAATCAGTTTGAGATTAGTTTTCGGAAAGGATGGTGGCTTTATGGACAAGGCAGTGAGACAATAGAGAATGGGACAGAATCTTTCACGATGGGCGGGTCACTTTTTGGCAATAAAATTTTCTTTTATAAATATTATCCCGATAGAACAATTTATTATGAAGGCGATGTCAGCGGCGATACCGCAGGCGGAACATGGCAAGAAAATTCTTGGTTTGGCTCTTCGGGAACATGGACTATGACCAGAGCAAATTAAAACAAAGGTCGTTAATTAATAATTAACCAAAAACAACTATGGAAACATTTTTTGGAGGAATGCTACTTTTTATTCTTTTGATAGCTGGAGCGGGAATCGTCTCATTCATTTTTTGGCTTTGGATGTTTATCTCAGCCATAAAGGGCGATTTTGAAAATAAAGGCGTTTGGATTATTGTGCTTCTCATTGGAAATATTATAGGAGCAATCGCTTTTTATTTTGCGGTACACAGAAAAATAAAGGCCGCGAAGCAAGCGCCGGCAACCCCGACACCATAATTATTTTATCCTTCTAATGAGGTCGAAGAAGGAATAAAATCATTAGCTTTAATTTATATGGTCATCAAAAAATACGTAATTATCGGCGCTGTAATCGTCGCAGTGATAGGAGGCATTATCTTCTTTTTCTCTCGCAATAATACATCCGTCCCAGACGCTGTGATTCTGGAAAAAGGCGTTAAAAATTTGACGCGCGAAAAGGCGGCCGAAATGATTAAGGCATATTTTAAAACTAATCCGCCAAGTAGTAAATCAGAAAAATCTTTTGTTTGCAACAAACAACCTGAATCTTCTTGTGCTGTAGTAGAATTAGGCATAGATGTAAAAGAAGTCACGCAGAGGCAGTAGAGATAGTTGAGAATCTTGTGGCGAACGGACTGGCTAAAAATGTGAGGGAGGAAAGTCCGGGGGGTATCTCGTTTGATCTTACAGAACAAGCCAAGCCATATATTATAAAAGAATCCGAGTACGAAAATACTAATCTTAAGGATCTTACGGTTCTATTAGGAGAAGTAGTAAATGTTGAAGTTACCGGTTTAACCAAACCTGCCGACGATATAACAGGGCAGAAGGTTATATATGCTGATTACAAGGCAAAATTCGAGCCTACGCCTATAGGTAAAATTCCATTTATTTTCTACGATGATGGTTGGAGAATAGAGCAGTAGATTGACGCTTTTGACTTTTTCCTTCTACATAATAGGTATCCTTTTTAGGTTTCGTTTTTAAAACATTTGGTTGATGACGCAGAAATAATAATAAAAAGATCATGTTAATCATTAACAAAAAATATGCTTAACAAAAAATTATCACAATCGGGATTGTGGCCGTAGTCGCTCTCGCGGTTCTTTATTTCGGTAATCTGGTTATGAAAACAACGCCGCCGGGAGGCGCAGACGGAACATATCAGTATAAAGTCGTAACAATTCCGCCAGAGGAAATACCCAAAATACTCGCTGGGGCTTTCGGAAATACCATGAGTCTGTTCGGGGGCAACGATCCGGAAATTCTCAAACAAGCGAGTGAAGCGCGACAAACGGTAATTTCCCTCTATGAGAAGCTTATAAATAATACCGCTAAAGACGGCTGGGAATATGTCGGAACCATGGGATCAGACGCAACTTTTCTTCTGTTCAGAAAAAAATAGAAAGGCTACATTAATTGATTGTATTGTTGAAAGTGTGCGGTTATAAAAATAAATGCCGGCTGGCGCAAGGCGTTGAATTGCCCGTAAAATTAGCATGGCTGTCCCATGAAAAAAAGAAAAGAAACAAAACAAAAAATGAAAGTGACATACAGGCAAGTAGAAGGTGTCTCAAAAGAAGAAATTGATCGGCGCCTGAGCCGAGCGTACGCTATATTGTTTGAAGCAACTTTAAGGAATTGGGACAAGCTGAAGAATGGGAAAATGGAAGAGAATAAATAGTGAGTAGCGGGGTGGGGCAAAATTTCGACAAAATACAGGACCGATGGGTTCTGTTTTTGATTTGTTAGGTCAAGTCGAGTTTTTGAGCTAGTTATTGAAATTAAGCTACTGAAGGGTTATTATTTAACTAAAGATTGGAGACTCTTTAATTCTTCCCATAGCCTCAATTCTTGTATTAATTGGTTCCAATCAAGATTTTTAAGGGCTACTGGTTATAACGCTAAATCCAATTTTTATGGAATCTTTTGAGCCCACATTTAAACCTGAAGAAAAATTCGCAGGGACAGATGAATGTTATAAAAAGGCAGTTGAATTGTATGAAAAGCATAAGAAAGAGATTAAGGATAATTTACACAAGCCTATTGATGGATTAGAAGAATACAGGGATTATCCTAACTCAATTAGGCATTTTTTAGAGCAAGTCTCAGGCGACGAACTTAAACGTTTTTATGGTCACGGAATTACTAAGAAAGACGACATTCATCAATTGGCAGCCGCAATAAGCATTTTGGAGAATTATGCTTTAAGAGGCGATACAGCACCGGTAGCCGATT
>JAZDOL010000074.1:0-7171 GCA_043798775.1 bacterium
GTTTGCCGGTTTCAAAAAACAATAAGCTGGGAAGGATGTTTACCTTATATTGCGCAAGAATACTTCTACCCGTTACTCGGCATTTCTCATAACCACCGTAAAAGCCAACCAAGAACTCTTTCGCCGGAATACAACTCAACAGACAATTAATCGATTCATTGTTATAAAACTCAACAGCCACCGGTTTTTTACTATTCAACCTTCTGCTTAGTGATTTTTGGACAACCTGGAAGGAACTACTAACCGGCTGCGCTCCGTAACGGTCAATAAACAGATCGCTGATTCGGCGCGGGTCTTTGTCTAATTCTTCTTTCGCTTTTTTGTATTCTTCTTCTGTTTTACAAAACTTTATAACCCCAATCGGGCAAGCGCCGTCGCATTTCCCGCAATTAATGCATTTTTTTGAATCAATGGCAATCGTTTTCTTCTTTTTATCCCAATGAAAAGCTCCTGTCGGACAAGCCAATACCCCGTCGCAAGCTTCGGAATTGTCGCAGATTTTGAAATTTATTAAGACAGGCATACTGTAATCCAAAATATAAATTCAAAACTCAAATAACAAATAACAAATCAAATTCAAATAATAAATATTTTAAACATTTGAGTTTCAGTCATTGATTTGTGAATTGACTTTATGCTTTTGTCATTTGAATTTCAAAGCGAACACCCGTAGATTATTTACTCAAGCGCCGACCGCGTGCCAACTGAAAAACATTTTCTTGATTTTACGTTAAATTGTCTTAAACTCTTTGCCAATCTTACCGGCTTTCGCCTTGCGATACACATAATAAGCGGTATAGAGATCCTGCACCCCTAATCCAGTGGAATCAAACATCGTGATTTCCTTGTCGTTGGTTCGGCCAGCGATTTTTCCGCTGACAATATCTCCAAGCATTCCATAAATGTCCTTTTCTGTAATGATACCCTTTTTCAAAGGAACATTAATTTCTCCAGAATGGGTTGCCTGCGCCCGGTCGTCAATAACAATTTTAGCGTCTTTCAAAATCTGCGGATCTAGTTCTTCTTTGCCCTCGGCATCAGCGCCGATGGCGTTGATGTGAGTACCCGGTAGAATCCATTCTCTTTTAACCACCGGACCTCTTGCCGGAGTAACAGTAGCAACAATTTCTTGTCCGCATGCTTCTTCTAAACTGCCAGGGATAACTTTGATACCTTCCTTCGCCAGAACTGTTTTAAGATTCTTAATTGCTTCAGGACGGATGTCATATACAACTATTTTATCCAATTTTCGGACTTTGCTAATCGCGGCGATTTGAAAAACGGCTTGTTGACCAGCGCCAACCACTCCTAACGTTTTGGCGTCTTTTTTAGCCAAATACTCTGTTGCTACAGCGCTTCCCGCTCCCGTTCGCATCCCGGTAATATATGTCCCATCCATAAAAGCGATTGGCACTCCTGTCTTGGCATCATTTAAAAGAATTGACGCCATCACCGTTAGTAAGCCCTTTTTGGGATTATCGGGATGAACGTTGACCATTTTTGTACCGGCGATATCCAACTCATCCGAATATGCCGGCATAATTCTTAAATCGCCGTTATATTTTCTGAAATACAGATAATTTTTTGGAGGCATTTGCACTCCGCCGTTACTATAATCTAAAAACGCTTTTTCAACTTCCTTCACAATTTCGCCGATCTTGTTTAATGGAATAATTTTCTTAACCTGATCGCGAGAGATGATTAACATGTTTATTATGGTTAATTATTTTATTAATTTTCAGAGTGAATATTTCTAACCAATCCTCCTTGTCAAAAATAAAGAGATTAAAATGATAGCACCTGACAAAACAGTAAAAAGCAGCACTATCCATTTCAATGGCCCTCTATGAAACACGGCGGCATTCTTTAATCCTTCCTCTACGGAAGTTCTTATAGCTGATCGATAATTTTCTGGGACATCTTCGATAGAATGACATGTCTTTCCATTAATTTTGATGATTTCTTTATTCATACCATCAATCGATCCCTCGTCGGTTCCTTCCGATAACTCCTCCAATAAACTGCGTTTTTCTTCGGGAACATCTTCCAATGAGTTATATGTTTCGCCATCGACAAGGAATACTTTCTTCATATGCTTGATACTAAGATAATGATTTTCTATAATACCACAATTTACTACGACTTAAACTATATTTTAATTTCAATCACATCGCCGTCTTGAATGACACATTCTTTGCCTTCGGTTCGAATTAAACCTAATTCTCGCGCCTTAGTATATCCTCCGGAATTAATGAGATCTTGATAATTAATAATCTCGGCGCGAATGAATTTTTCTTCAAAATCGCTGTGAATTACTCCGCCGGCTTGCGGCGCTTTGCTTCCCCTTCTTAAAGTCCAAGCATGGCTATCTTTTTCCCCGGCGGTGAAAAATGTGATTAAATCGAGAAGCTCGTAACATTTTACTATCAGATTATCGAGGCCGGACGGCGGCAGACTTAATTCTTTTTTTTCTTCTAAAGTTAAATTATCAAGCTCCGATTCGGTAAGAATATCCATTACCAAATACGGCCAGTTTTTTTCTTTAAAAGCGCTAATGATTTCCGGTAAAATCTCACCCTCCACTCCATTTAACAGATAAAATCGGGGTTTCATCGTCAATAACTGACAGGGAGTTAATATTTTTTTATCTTCTTTTGACCACGAACCTTCCGCCAAAACTATTCCTTTTTCCAAATACCCTCCGGCTCTTTTTAAAACATCTGTTTCTTCAATCGCTTCTTTTTTTCCGGCTCTTACCTCGCCTTCCAAGTCATAAAGCCGCTTGGTAACCGTTTCGATATCTTTAATTGTTAACTCTATGTCTAAGGTCTCTTTCTCTTTTATCGGATCAACCGTCGACATCGTGTTTACAATCTTGTCGTTACCAAACGCGCGCAAAACATAAACAATCATTTCCACCTCGCGGATATGCGCCAAAAACCGATTACCAAGGCCTTCTCCTTGGCTGGCGCCTTTTACCAGGCCGGCGATATCAACAAATTTGATTGTTGGATAAATTAATTCTTTGGAATTAAAAAACGCTGCCAGTTGATTCACTCGCTCATCGTTCACGATAACCGTTCCGATATTCGGGTCGATTGTGCAAAACGGATAATTGGCGCAATCCACCTGTTTTTTAGTAATCGTGGAAAACAGGGTTGATTTCCCCACATTTGGCAGACCGACTATTCCTACAGAAAAAGACATGATATAAATTAAAAAATAACACTTATTGTTTTATTACATTTATTTTGCATATTTACAACTAAAAACCGGCTTCGGTTGCCGGTTATAATAAAGGCTATCTACCTTGCCTCGGAAATTTAAAAAAAATCTGCTTACTCAACAAGCTTTTTTAAAATATCTGAAATTGCGATTTTTAATTCAGGTACGTTTTTCTTGATGATTCTATAAGCAAGTTTTAGATCAACGCCAAAATATTCGTGAACAAGAATATTTCTCATCCCTGCCAATTTTTTCCATTCGACCTCGGGGTGTTTTTCTTTAAAAGCAACTGGAAGATTTTTTACCGCTTCGCCAATGATTTCCAGGCGTCTTATTACCGCATCTTGAATTAACTCCGATTTCAAAAACTTTTCTTGAGAAATCCCCTTAGTAAAGTTTTCTAGTCTTCCTATGCTTTCCAAAATATGGAGAAGAAAAATCTTTGCTTTTTTCTTCATAAGATTACTTTCTGTTCGCTTAAAATAATCTCCTTTAATAGGGGGTTTAGAGAATTATAAGTTAGAAGATCCACTTTCTTACTTAGCTTTTCTTCCAGTTCAATCTTTAAGCCAGACAAATCAAGCAAACTCTTGTCGTTACCTTTAAATTCAACCAGAAGGTCGATGTCGCTGTTTTTCTTAGCCGTGCCCCTGGCAACCGAACCAAAAACTGCTGCTCTTTTTACGTCATTTCTTTTCAAAATCGCGATTATTTTCCTTTTTACTTCTGATATTTCCATAGATTATTTATAACATGATGATTAACTATAAACAACAGAGGATATATTTTAGATATTGCTGGTATATTCGGCGATCAAGCGGTTAATTTCGTTTAAAAACACTTCTCGCCGGTTGATAAATTCTTGTTGCGACCACTGAAAATAAAACTTGGTAATATTTTTTTTAATTAAGAAATGGTCAAAATAGAATTGCGCCAATTTAACCAGCCGGAAATCAACCACGCCAATATTGGGATACTTCTCCCTTAGGGGCTTAACGCGTTCAAATGACCACTCGTCGAGTTGGTCCAGGTCTTTTAACACCTGCGATTCTATTGTTTTTGCCGGCCAAAACTGGACCCCGGCGTGCTTTCTGATATTGTAACTTACGGCTTTTATCGTATTCTGGTTCAGACCGGAATTTCTGGCCATCCTGGTAAACAAACCTCCGGAGCCGATTCCCTCCCACAGGCGGTCTATTAGAAGAGACCGAACGGTAAATGGGAAGCGGGATGTTCGCCACACATCATGCCAAACGATTGACATTAAAAGCACATCAAGATTTATTTCCTTCCGTATATGGGGCTGGTCACGAATAAAATGCTCTAAGTCGCCAAACATTCGATACACATGGTTAGAATTATGAAGAATATCGATACTGTCACGCATCATTTCTATTCCCTGTTCGCAAATCCGCCCGGCCGCCTCGGATATGTTTAGTTGATTTCTTACTAAAAAGTCATTTAGATTCATAAAGCAAGTCAATAAGATCTCTAATTAAATAATTTACGATAATAATATTTGTTAGATATCTACCGTTTGGAGAATTACGAACACATACATTAATCAAAATGCATCATCTCTCTTAGCCGACAAAATTCACACTCCTTATCCTCACATCTTTTGTCCCAAAAATCCAGAGCGGTTATTTCCTTTGCCGTCTTTATGACTAATTCCCTAAGCGCCTTCATTTCTTCGTCAAGAACAATAAATTGCTCTTTGATATATTTCCCTTTATCGTTTGGCTCAACGAAATCGATTTCTCCCGATGCCATTCGGTATCGGCCATTTTGAAAATTATCAAGCAATAAACGATAGAAAACCAGCTGTCGTTTAATATCGCCATTAGAATTCTTTGTTGAACCTTCAATTTCGCCACGACTTTTTGGCTTGCCGGTTTTATAGTCAACAACATTTATATGTCCGAGATTATCGATTATCTCTATTTTGTCGATTTTACCGGTAAGGCGAATATCCGGCGATAAATCAACCCTATCGATATTCAATTCGGTTATCGTGTTTGTGTTCCACTTCCCCTTATATGTCTGATAATACCCAATAAGCGCTTTTTTTCCTTTGGCTAATGTTTCCTTATATTCATTTTCTGAAAAGGGCTGAATCCTTAGTTGATAAATAAACCGGTCAACAAGTAATTTTTGGCTTTCGTTATCTTTTTTCACTTCATCAAAAAACTCCTTTAACGCTTGATGAACTGCCGTACCGAATAATTGATGTTTACTTTTTGCTTTGGGAATTCTTAATAGATTAAGGTAGAAATATTTCCAGGGACATTCCAAATAATTATTAAGAGCGGTAACCGCCAATCCTCTTTCCTTAAATAGTTGAGCGACAAAATTACGGTATTCTTCAATATTATAAGAAGTGGGATGGACTACTGGGGCAGATAAATATCGTCCTGACATTTGCTCTTCAATCGGCACGGTTTCTAATTGATTTATTAATTCCGGACGAATTTCTTCAACGAATCGCGACCCTAATCGCTCCCGACCATCGTAACCTTCACGGCTATAGGTAATCGTTACTCCTTTTTTAGCTCTGGTTATCGCAACATAAAATAATTTTCGTTCATCATCGTCGGTGTTTTTATCGGATATTGCCTTTCCCGATAAAGAATATACAGCGGTTGCCAGAGGTAGAGAATCGTGATGGTGACGATTGCCCCAATGGCCATCAACCACGCCAACAATATACACATAATCAAACTCCAACCCCTTTGCCTTGTGAACAGTCATAAGTCGAACTCGATTACCTTGACTAACTAGCGATTCTTTTTTAATTCGAATACTGTATTTTTCTAAAATATCTAAGTATTCAATGAAATCCTTCAGCTGATAGTTGCGGTGCTTTTCCGCCATAATCCGCGCCCTTTTAAATAAACTGCTAATCTTCGCGACCCGATCAACGCTGTCTTTCCGCTTTAAGACATCATCCATCAAGCCCGATTCATAGATTACCGCCTCTAATAATTCCATGAAGCTGCTATTTTTACTCTTAATACTCCACCTTGTCATCTTTTGGTAAAAACTACTGATCTGTTTGAATGTAATAAAGTCCTGTTTTTTCATCGCCTCTTCGTCTTTGACGACGCTAAAAACCGATACTTTATTTTTCGCGATATCGGCGGTAAGCCGATAAATATCAAGGGGATTGATTCCCAAAAAATCAATATGGAGGCATTCGATAAATAATTCCTGATCGCCAAATTTATTAATTGCCTGAAGAATAAATACAATTTTCCTGATAAGAAGGTCGGTTAAGATATCCTCATCGGATTCTATAAAAAAAGGAATGCCGCGTTTTTCAAGGTCGCCGATAAATGGCAAAGTATCGTTGTTGTCCCGGCAAAGAATTACGATCTCTTGCGGTAAAACACCGGATTTAATTTTTGTTTCAATGTCATAGCTAATAAAAAAGGATTCTGCTTCCGGCCGGGAAAATATCCCGACATTTATTTTATCCGAGTTATGGCCTGCCCGCGCTCTTAATTTTTTATCAATACTAATAATACTGTCTGCTCCATCTAAAATCGCCTGTGTTGAACGATAATTATCACTCATTGTGACAACTAGCGCGTCAGGATAAATTTCTCTAAAATATAAAAAGTTTTCTAGAGACGCCCCCTGAAATCTGAATATTGCCTGCTTTTCGTCGCCAACCATAAAAACATTGGGGTTTTTATGATAATTGGCAATTAGTTCCACGATACGATTCTGGCTGTTGTTGGTATCTTGATGCTCGTCGATTAAAATGTATTGATATTGTTCTCTTAGGTCCGCCAAAAGGTCGCCATTTTTCTTTAACGCGTTAAGAACCTCAATAATCATATCGTCATAATCATACCGACGCATGTTTATTAGCATGTCCTGGTATTTCTGCTGACTGCCTGCCCATTCGTCGTGCGGGTGTAGGATCCTCGTGGGTTTTTGG
>JAZDOL010000017.1:0-11130 GCA_043798775.1 bacterium
GTATCGCCTTGGGCGCTTTAGAAATGCCGCTTATTGACTTGGCCCGCTACTTCACTATATTTCCCAACAACGGTGTTTTGAGACCTCTTAAAACGACGGTTGATTGTGAAATTGATATTCAGACCACGGCCGATAAAATAATCGCCACTCCAGAATATATTGAACTGGTCAACAAAATTTTGAACGATCGAAAAACCGGAGTCGAACAGTTCGGCATTAATAGCGAGTTAAATCTTTCCCAATCGAATTATGCTTTAAAAACCGGCACATCGCGCGACTTTAAGGACAGCTGGATTATTGGCTATACTCCGGATTTTCTGGTTGGCATGTGGGTTGGCAATGCCGACAATTCTTCAACTAACGAAGTGTCGGGGCAGACAGGGGCAGGGATGATTTGGATGCAAACAATGGAACTATTGCTTGGCTCTCAATACAACAAAAACACGCCGTTTGATTTTTCCCGACTGACGGAATTCAAGACGCCCTATGGATCCGATTACGGATTATCAAACGATAATCCGGAGGCGATTACTAATATTTTAGAAAACAAAGATTTGTCGCTGATCGTCAATCCCCACGACGGCGATAATATTGTTGTCGATGATAATTCCATTATTAATTTAACGGCTGATGAATCGGTTAATTGGTTCGTCAATAGTGTCTTTTTAGGCAATGGCATTTCATTACCCTACCAGCCGACAATAACAGGAAAATACACCATAAAAGCAGCGGCCAATGATAAGGAAGAAACGATAACTATATTCGTAGAGCGGGAATAAACTTAGCCAGGCAACCCCGGGGGTCCCTGTTTGGTCAACCTCCGACATCGACCAAATAGCGGTTGACTGTTCTATTGTTTTACAACGAAATAGCTGCCAGCGGCGCGACCGAAGTTTTCCGGAAAATACATTTCATAAACCAATGTCGGCAGGTAGTTGAATTTTCCGGGAGTCAGCGCTCGGATATAATAATCATATTCGTAAACTCCGGGGTTAAGCTGGTCGACATACAAAAACGCTTTATCGTCACGCAGTTCTTTATAGGCAGGCATTAACTCCCTGCCGACTAATTCTTTTTCAGCAAGGCGCAATGACTTTTCTTCCGTTGCCAAGTCAAGATTAACAATCTCGAATCCGGCAGGAATGTAATCTTCCACTGCGACGAATCTCCTGTCGGTTGGCACAGTTATCGCCAGATGAACGCGGACGACATCGCCAACCCGCGCCTCGTTTAGCGGGGTTTTATTTCCCTTGTCATCAAGCCGATAAATGCCTCTTATAATGCTAAACCCTTCATCGCGCGGAGGAATTTGGTCTTGTGGTAAGTAGTATTTTAAGGATAAATCGTAATACAGGCCATTTTGTAAAGAATTCATATCTTTCTTCACAAACGAAACGGTATTGTTTTCGTCAATCGCCAAACCCTTAATTGGGACTTCTTTACGCCACTGGCCAAGGATATTCTGTCCATTAAACCGCGTTTCCCCGATTGGCTTGTCGTTAATGGAAACCGTCAGGGAAAAATCGGCTTGCGTTTCCTTCCGCCACTTCAAGAATTCGGTCAGAGCGTCAACAGCCGCCAGGGTGTTGTTAGTTGAACCCCATACGCCATTTTTGTCGCGAGAATTTAAAAGCCATCGCAAAACTTTATCGGTTATCGGGCTTTCGTTTTTTCTGACGGCCAGCGATTTCAGATACAAGGCGGTATCTTTTGTTGCCGTTTCGTAATAATACCAGCCGAAATTATCGTTCGGTTCGACAAACGCCCCGCGGCTGTCGATATTTACCCGGTTGTCCAGTGATTCGTATATTTTTGACCGCAGTTGGATCGGATACCTTTCATCCATCAGCAGCGATAAATATGCCAAAGAGCTGGTCGATATTTGCTCTCTAATATACAAATCATTCTCTGTCAGCTTAATGATTTTTTCTTTCAATAGTCCCGATTTATCAGAAATCTTTAAGGGAGATAATATATAAGCGGTCAGAATCAGATTATTGTTGTCGCTATACAAATCCTGACGGGTAGTAATCGCTTTGTATAAATAGTCCGCTCCTTTTTGAATCGCCGTTTTATCAACGGAATAACCGGCCACCGAAAGATTGTTCATCGCTTCAACCACCGATAAAGTCGCATAGAAACTGGAGTCTGTACCACCCCACAAAGCGAATCCCCCATCGGGACGCTGATATTTATACAGATCAGCCAAGCCCTTCACCGCCACCTCGTCAATCGTATATTCTTTGCCGTTATAATTTATCTTTTCCAGTTTGATTTTGTCTCCCAGATTGGGGATATTCAAACCGCTCTTTAGTATCGCGATCGCGTTAAGCCGCGATGAAATCTGTTCGGCGCAACCGTAAGGATATTCCAATAAATATTTTAATCCGTCATAAACAAAGACCGCCAATGTTGCCGAACCGGAAATCTTCAGCGAACCCTTTTCTTTGACAATGTTATTCGGCAGGTAAATATACTCTTTGGTTATCGGCTCACGGGTGTAATTGGCGGTAGAAACAGTTTCAAAGGTATCGTTTGCGGTAACTCGGATTAATTGAATAACCGTATCTTCCAAACCAATTCCTTTTGCCGATAAGGTAAACTGGTGGCTCATCGTTCCATCTGTCGGCGAGTTTATCGGCGCTTCAACCTTGAAATAAACCGTAGTTGAACTGCTCGCCGCCAAGCGGATTGTTTTCTCCGTACTATCTTTGAAGTTCAGGGTACCGCTCTTTAGTGATACTTTAAATTGACCACTTTGACCGCTTTGATTAAACACCGTTGCCCCAATGGTAAAATTGTCGCCGGGAACAATAAAGCGCGGCTTTAAGGGCACGACCATCAGCTCTTTACGGGTTTTAAACTCCAGATAATTAACCCCCAATTTGGTATCCTTGGTAACGCCCAATGTTTCCATTTGCCAAGTGGTTAAATTGTCGGGCAATACGAATTGCGCTACCGCCTTACCGTCACTGCCAGTCGTGATATCCGCCAGCCATAATGCCGTTTCTTTAAATTCTCCGCGGACTCTTACCGCCAGCGCTTTATCCTGCGAAGACGCCTCGCCGCCGCCTCCGCCCTTTGTGGGAATATCCGTTTGAATAAGGATATTCTTGGTATTAACCGATGTCGTGACGGTTAACGGAAACCCGCCGTAAAAGAAAATAACCGGATCTTTTTTCTGATTTCCTTCCAGCGCCAATACGCTTAAATCGACAACCGCCGCCGACAGTTCCGCCATTACCGGACGGCCTTCATTGTCTTTGACGGCAAATGACAAATTAACCTGTTCGCCGGGAAGGTAATGAGTCTTGTTGGTTTTGGCGGTGATATTTAATTCTTTAGTCGGGGTATCAATTTTGAATTCCGCTTGGCCGAATTTAACCTCGCCCGATGGCGATAATAGCAGGGCCGATAAATATATATTCGGCGCGTATTCGCCTTTTACGTCAAAATCAAACTTATATAAATTACCGATAACATCAATAATCTGGTAATCAAACACCTTACCTCTTTCTAAGGCGATAAACGCTTTTGCTTTGTTAAACGGCGATTTAATGACGATCGCCCCTTTTTCTCCGACATTCAAATTCGATTTTTCCGGAACAATTTCCAGGTCGGTATTATTTGTCGGGCGGATACTGACGCTTCCTTCGCCATAAACATACATTGTATAAACCGAACGGATTTTATTTCCCCGGTTGTCAAAACCGAAGGCCTCGATTTCATATTCTCCTTCTTTGTCAAATATCAGCGATTTCCGATAATTGCCGCTTCCGTCGGTACTATACGGATAATGATTTATCAGGTCCCGCTTTTTTTCCCATTTATAGGAATATCCGCCGGTGGCTTCCTGCCTTTTTAAATAATCCCACCTTACCCGGTAAACCGACAAGTTCTGGCTATTGACCGCGACCGGCTTTCCGGTAGTATCAACTGTTTTTATTTTTAAACCCGCTTCCTCGCCCTTCCCGACAAACCATTTTTCCGGAATAATTCCGATATAATAATCGCCGCCATGAAGAATAAATGATTTCTGTTGCGATACCGATCGGCCGTCGTTTGTTTTTACTGTGATATCAAATACGATAATCTTGCTGCTCCTATCGTCCTCGTTTTTGAATAATAGCGATAAATCGGCGGGAACTGAAAGCCGCGCTATTCCGTTTGCAAGCGTTGCCTCGCCGCGGCTGATGAATTTTTCCCCGTAGCAATTCCCCACCCAGCATATATCGTTAACGCCGAAATGATAGTAACCGTCTTTATAGCGGTCGAAATAATAATTCTGGCTGGAAATAGTATATTCCGCTTCGCCGGTTTCAACGGGTACGCCGAAATAATAATCGGCTTTGATTTCCATATTCACCGTGTCTTTTGACACATACTCTTCCTTGTCGGTTTTAAGTTCCACTTTAAACGCCGCCGGCTCATATTCCAGAACGTTGAAATAAGCGCAATCGTATGATTCCGCACAAATACTGTATAGTCCCAGAGGAGCATTGTTATCGATATTCACCTTCGTATTCACCGTTCCGAATTCGCTGACATCTAAATCGACGCTTAATATCTGATCGTAGCGGCTGTTATTGACTTTCAAATTAACTGACTTATCGCGATATATCTCATAATTGCCGTCATAGCCAAGGCGATAAATGCCTTTTACAAAAACATCCTGGCCGGGGCGATAAATCGGCTTATCGGTATATAAATACATCCGGCGGCTGGAGTAAGCGTTTTCCGCCCAGTTCATTTTATTTTCCCATAGCGGGACCGCGGTTGAATCATTACCTTTATTGACAGTAACGGCGCCGGCGTAGTCGATGTTTTCCGTTTTGGCAATTCCATTACTGTCGGTCGCAAGCGTCCCTTGAGAGATAAAGTCCGACTCCCCCTTATAAAGAGTTACAAGCGCTCCCCCAACCGGTTCAAGAGTTTTAATCTCGGTAACCCAATACAAATTGGACAAGCTGCTTTTTTCGTCCTTGGAAAGCGCCAAATAATTGCCTCCGCCATAACTGCCCGGCATTGTCCTTTTTTCCATCACTGAAAGATCGGTAACGTTTAGATAGGTTCTTTCGAAGGCCTGTCGCTCCACTGGCTTATTTATTTTGGAGTCCCAATAACTCCGCCGATAGTTAGGATTAGAGAATGTTAAAATATAATATCCCAGAGGATCGGTAAAATAGTCGGCGATATTAACTTGAAAATAATTCTTCCCCCAATAACGCTGACCTAAAGATATCTTTTCTTTCACAATCGATTCGCAAGGCAAGCTGACACTGCTAATTTGTCCATCCCACGATTGTTTATTTAAGTTTTTTAGGAAAGATACGGCGTCCAGTTGGCAAATTTCCATATTCACATATTCCATATTCTGTACTGCGTAGGTCAGTTTGGTTTTACTGCTCGTTGTAACATTGTACGACGCCTGGAAGTGGAAAAAGGTCAGATTTTTTGCCGGCATTTCTCCGGTTGTAAATTGTAAATTTTCTTCGGCCCCTTGGCCAAACACATCTTCCAGTTTTAGGGTAAACGAATAACGCGAGTTGGGCGCTAGTCCGTAGGAAATATTGGTCATAAATTGACCAATGTCGCACCGGTTGTCTTGTATATAATCAATCCGATAAGAAGTCCCCCAATAGTTCACTTCGTATTCGCCGTCGCCAATAATATGTTTTTTAGAATCTGCCTTTTCGGGAACGATAATTGGGTTATTGGAACAGATCGTAAAATCGGTAACACTGGCGGAGCCAGCTCCGTTATTGGGATATGTTTTTAATATTGTGAATTTCGGAAATGCAATTAACTCTTTAGTAACGGAATCACTGTTAATCGTTAAACCGTTAGGATTAACGATTTTATCAAGAACAACCGTTAATTTTTCTCCCAATCCGATTAATTGCGCGTTAAAAGAAATTTTAACAATTTTTTTATCGGTAATCTTGGGGCAATCATTATAGCTGTAATATTCGTCTTCGCGACACTTTTCTCCATAGGTGATATCTTTGATTTTATCACCATTAATTTGCGACCTGCCCAGATCAACTTCTTCATAAAAACGAATTATCAAACTCCCTTGAGGGTCAAAATATTCCGGGCGGCTATATGCCGCGCGAACGGATTCACTGCCTACTGATTCAATAAAATCGGGAACACCAAACGTAACGCTTTGGCTTTGATCAAGGATCAAGTCCCCTTCTAAAGGATATGCCTTATTAATCGACAGAGTATATGAATGATTAAAATTCCACAAACCGGCGAGTCCGAACTGATCGGCCTGATTATAAATCTCGACTACCGACTTATTAACATCGTCGCCACTGGCCGTTTCGGTGACTTTATTTTGTTTGGGAAATATTGAAAACGATGTCAGGTTGCTAAAAAAAACAGCGATCGAATCAACAATTCCCGGCGTCGTTAATGTCTGTGGCGTTGTCGGAAGAAATTTTCTTGTCGCCTTATGATAGCTGATTGATACCGGCACCTTGCTGTTAGAGTTAATGTCGGTAACCGCGATCTCGTCTTTCAGGCGATTAAGGTCTACCGGCTGATTGAACCGGACAATAAAGGGCTGATTATACGGAACGGCTCCTTCAGAAAAACTCTGATATCGCAATCGGCGAGTATAAAATACGACGGATGTTTCTTTAACGCGGATTCCATCCATTGAGATAAACCCCGGCTTGACCTTCACTGTATAGGTTGAAGCGCTCTGCAGTTTGTCTTGGGGAATAAATTGCAAATTCCTTGTGGTAATCCACTTAAAACGGCCGGGGGTTTGCGGAGTAATTTCTACGGGAATATTTTTTGACTCTAAATTCTGCAGTGTTGTTAAGGGAACCATTGGCCGATTGAAAACAATGGTAATTTCCGTATCCTCCGGCGCCTCGCTGCCATCTTTGGGAAAAATTGCGATTATCGCCGGATCGTCAACTGCTTCAAAATCAGCAGAAATTTGCTCGCCGTTAGTCATCATTAAAACTGCCCGATAATAACGATTTGTTTTCAGGTCCTCATTAGGACGATAATAAACAACCTCGTAATCGCTTTTAGCAGAAACAACATTAACAAATAATCCTAAAAGCGGATTGTTGTTTTTTTGCCAGACGCCGGAAATCTCGGGGTCGAATTTGATATTACTCTTCGCATAGCTTGCGTCTACACCCTTGGGAAGACGAACAGCAATCATCGCCGAACGAGAGATCTTTTCCGGCACAAGCCGATACGCTTCTTCGTACCCCTTTGGTAAAAGATTAACTCCAAAATACACCATTAAAGAAACGGCAATCGTAACCGCTCCGGCGATTAACACAAACAATCCGCGTCGTTGGTTACGAGACATTGACGGCATAATTTGTTGAGAGGCTTGGTCGGACATAGAGATACGATATTGATTTAAAAATTAAGAACAAATTAATAGTTTTAATGACCAATTTTCAATTACCAATTCACAATAAAATACCAATTTAATAATTTACAAACGCGAATCCATTAATCGTGATAATTAATTGAAAATTTAGACATTGTAAATTTATTGAAAATTGTAAATTGTAAATTGTAAATTTCGGATGGTTATCTTAAGTATTTCTCCTTCTTTATATTATGCTCTTCCAAAGTTCTGCTGAAAAGGGTTCGCCCGTCTTTTGTTGATAAATAGTACAAGTAATCGCTTTTCTCCGGATAAATTGCCGCCATGATGCTGTCGATTCCCGGATTAGAAATCGGCCCGATTGGCAAACCTTTTCGGCGGTAGGTATTATACGGCGAACAAGTTGCCGTATCAACATAAGAAACTCGATCCCGTGGCCCAAGGGAATATAAAACTGTGCTGTCTACTTGAAGTGGCATCCCGATTGATAGTCGTTTCCACAAAATACCGGCAACAATTTGTTTTTCGGATAGGGTTTTTACTTCTCTTTCCAACAACGATGCCATCGTAACAATCTCGGCGATTGATTTATCTTGTCGCTTGATTTCGGCGCGCAATGCGGGGGTTAATTTCCTGTCAAAATTATCTAACATAATTTTAATTACCGCCATTATATCGGCGCCAAATGATATGCGGTAAGAATCGGGAAATAAATATCCTTCAAGGTTGGTATCTCCTGGCTTATCGGCAAGAAATGAATACTCGTTATTATAATTATTAATTCCCTCACCGATTAATCCCTGGCAATCTTCTCGAATTAATGAGCGATTTAAATATAAAGGTTTTCCCGCAAGTTTAAAAAATTCGTCAGCATTGCCAATTTTTAAGTTATCTACATATTCGCCAATATCCGCCAAGTTCCAGCCCTCAATAATTGTAATTTGTTTTTCTACCACTCTTCCCTTGGTAATAATAGCAATCACGCCGGGGATATTTTCTGTGCCGTCAAATTCATACTGCCCGACTCTGACATTTTTTGCGTTATTAGTAGCAACCGCATAGATAGTAAAAATCAAAGAAGAATTAATTACTCGCTCCTTTTGTAAATTATCCGCAACTTTTCTTAGTCCCTCTCCCTTACTGACGGTAATAGTTTTTGTTCCGTAAAAACGAGATTGTAAAACAAAAAAATCAGACAAGATAATTAAACTTATCGCTACCGCCACCGCCGTAATGATTATTATTTTTGCCGTCTTTGTAAGCATTTTATTATTTAACGATAAGGGGAACAAAAACGAATCCCGGATATTCCGTTTCTCGGTATTTATTATCTCCGATTTTTTCAATAAGCCATATCGAGTCGCGTACCGGGGCAACAATTCGACCGCCAATTTTTAATTGTTGTTTCCATGCCCTCGGTATTTGTTTTCCGGACGCCGAAGCCAAAATAGCATCGTATGGCGCTTCCTTTTTATATCCATTTGATCCATCGGCGCAGATAAACTCAACTATCCCCTTTTTTACAAACTCGTATTTATCAGCATTCGCCCTACCAAATTCCATCAATTCCGGAATAATCTCCACCGCAACAACCCTTCCTCGTGTTTGAAAATTGTAAATTGAAAATTGTAAATTGCTCTTCTTGCCTACGATATTGGCAAGAAGGGCTGTGGTGTATCCCGACCCCGACCCGATATCCATCACCTTATCGCCCAGTTTCGGGTTTAGTAATTCTAACATAAAAGCCACGACCAATGGCTGGGATATCGTTTGATTGTGGCCAATCAAAAGCGCTTCGTTAAGTTCGGAAAAATGGCGAAATCCTTCGGGAATAAAATCGGCGCGCTTAATATTTTTAAATGCGGTAATTATTTCTGGTGTCTTCAACCACCCCTCTTTAATTAGCCCTTCGATTAATACCATAGTCGCGTTTTAATTGCGCCAGTATCCTATGCGCTTTTATTTTTTCGATAATTGATGCTCTTTTAATAAATTCGATACCGTTAATGTGATCTATCTCGTGTTGAAATACAATGGCCGATATTTCTTTTGCTTCAATTTTTACTTCCCTGCCGTTTTCGTCAATCGCTTCAATTTTTACTGTTTTCGGACGGACGATTTTCAGCCATAATCCGGGAAAACTCAAACAGCCTTCCTGGCTCTTTTTTCTCTTCTTTCCCGATTCGATCACTTCCGGATTAATAAATGCTCGTGGGCCCTTTTTAGTATTGACAACGATAATTCTTTTTGACACGCCAACTTGCGGCGCCGCTAAACCGACGCCATCAGATGCCGCCATCGTTTCTTTCATTTGACGGATCAATTCTCTGACATCTTCATCGATATTTTTAACCTTTTCCGCCTTTTTTTTAAGAATCGGGCTGGGGTATTTAATAATCGGTAAAATCATTTTGTAATATTATAAAGTTGTTTTTGTAAAAATAATTCCATCGGATGACGTATAAACGGCAAGATGGTATTTAGCGGATATCTGCTTCAGAAGAGCGGTAGTCGCTAACCGCCTTTTTGCGAAATATTCGATTTGATCTTTTGACGCTGTCGCTAATTTATCTAATCTTTCAAACAATTCTTTCTCTAGACCTCTTACCCACTCATCGGCCTCGGCTCTACTTTTAACAAGACCCACCCCCTCAAGGGATCTAAGTAATAAATAGGAGACTCCCGGCGTCGCTACCATTTCTGCGACAGTAGCACTCCCTTCGTCTTGTTCAGCAATCACAAAAGAACAATCTGCGCTGAAGGTGGTAGGTCGTCGTGAGTATGAATTGACATCACTACTTGCTCTCTTCGGTTATATTGAGGCACATCGAGATCTCTTTCTATGCGAACTGTATACTTACTCACAACCTCATTGCTAGTTCCAACTGCCGGTCTATTTGTCATCAATAGATTTCCGTCCAAAGAAAGTATTACTGTGTATTTTCTCTCGCCTTGATTTGGATCAGCTAATTGCTCCTTAAGCGCCGCTTGCGCCGTTCGCCCAAACTCGCCGGTATCAATCGCCATCGGCAAACGAATTTCTGGAGCTGGATGTTTTCTGACTGATTCAATTAACAGCGTTTTAAAACCCGCATAATCAAGCGGTTTTTCTTGCGGATCTTTTGGTTCGCCGGGACCCTTATAGGGAGACATGATGAGTGATTGAGTGATTGGGTAAATAAGTGATTACCGAGAAGGCGAGGCCTTCTTTTTGATATCGCTTTCGCTACGAGAAGGCGAGGCCTTCTTTTTGATATCGCCTTCGCTACGATTACCGAGAAGGCGGATTACCGAGAAGGCGAGGCCTTCTTTTTGATATCGCTTTCGCTACGAGAAGGCGAGGCCTTCTTTTTGATATCGCTTTCGCTACGAGAAGGCGAGGCCTTCTTTTCACAGAGGCCTTCTTTTCACAGAAAAGCTTTACTTTTCGGAAAATACCCCCGTGGCGAATCAAAGGCGTCGCGTAATGAATTTATTTCATAAATTCAAACGCGACAGCAGCGTTTAAGTCTCGCAGAATGCGAGCTTATTACGCTGCGGGGGCGCCAGGATTTGAACCTGGAAGTCAGGATTTGGAGTCCCGCAGTTTGCCAGTTGAGCTTACGCCCCCATAAGGAAGCGAAAGTTACTTTTTCGTTTCCTTGTGATTGGTGTGTTTTTTGCACCAGCGGCAGTATTTATTGGATTCCATTTTCTTTTCGATAATGGTTTTGGGTTTTCTGACAAAGTAATTCACCCTTTTACAAACCGGGCACTGCATT